>CALJUJ010000683.1 GCA_937975525.1 uncultured bacterium | reverse complement strand
CGTCTCGCGGCCGTCCGGCGGCGCCGTCCCGGGAGGCGGTCCGCCGCGCTTCGCTTCGGAGCCATTGGTCACCGATGCTCTCCGCGATCTCGCCTGCCGCTTCGAGGTCTTTCCGCGTGGCTCTCCGTGCACGATCGTCGATCCCAGTGGGCAGAGCGGGTTCATCGGCAGCAACTCGACGGTTCAGTTCTGTGACATCATTGCCGCGACGGCGCTGTTTCCACCCGGAGAAGCATTGATCACGGCTCGTCTACGCGACGTCGGTGGGGAGACCGGGCCGGAGCGCCAAATCATCGTTCGCGTGGCTACGCCGACGGCGACGCCAGTGTCGCCGTGAGTCGCGTGGAGTCTCCGTCGGATTTTGGCGAACCATAAGGGGACCGTCCCCCATGGTTCGCAAGCACGCACCGGGTCGGTCCGTGGCCATGGGATCCCCCTCTTGCCCGGAGGAGGTTCGGGCTGAGACACGACCGTGAGTCGTCACGGGCTTTCCTTGGCGAAGCGGCTTGCGTATTGGAGACGCCCGCGTTTCTATCGAGCGGTGCACGCCGAGGCGTAGCGCGCCGGATCCGCGGGGTGGTGGCGGGTTCCGATACACGGAGTGGCGACTTGATCTCATCCATGGTCCGCGGGTTGTATTTCGTTCGATTGCTCGGGCTCGTCTGCGTGTCGTGGCTCGCGCTCGTCGCGGCGGCGTCGGCACAGGAGCCACCCGGTGACGCCAACTGCGATGGCTTGGTCGATGGGCGCGACCTGGACGCGGTCGTCGTCGCCGTCTTCCGCGGATCGTCGTGCGCCGGCACCGATGCCAATCGTGACGGGGTCGTCTCCGCAGCCGACGTGTCGGCGGTGGCGCGGCTGGTGGGCGAACCGCAGTCGACGCCGACACCGGTGGCAACGGCGACCGAGTCCGCCGCGCCGACGAGCGCCGCGAGCGCAACGCCGACGTCGACGTTCACGTTGGAACCGTCGGCGACCTCCACGCCCGAGCCGACGCTGACGGCGACTTCGCCCCCGACGCCGACGCCGACGTCGAGCTCGACGCGAGGCACGCCCGGAACGGCGACCGCCACGCGACCGCCGACACGAACGGAGACCGCGACGCGTCCGCCGACGCGGACGATCACGGCGACGCACACGACGACGCCGACGCAGACGGCGAGCGCGACGCCGACGTCGACGCCGACGCACACGGCGCTGCCATCGCAGACATTGACACCGACTGCAGCATTCACGTCGACGGCGACGCCGTCGACGACGCACACGGATACGCCGACTTCCACCGCGACGCCGAGCGTGACGGCGACGCCCAGCGTGACGGCGACCTTGGCGCCGTCGGCAACGCGGACGCCGACACCGACGGCCTCGGAGATCCCATCGTTGACGGCGACGCCGACGCGGACACCGACGCCGAGCCGGACCGCGACGCCCACGTCCACTTCGACGCACACACACACGACGTCGCCGACACCCACCGTGACGCCGACGCCGACGCCGACCCCGACGCCGACGCCGACGCCGACCTCATCGCCCTCGAGCACATCCACGGGCACGGCGACGCCGACGCCTACGACGACGTCGACGCCGACGACGACCGCCACGCCGTTGCCCACGGCGACGCCGACCTCGACGCCGCTGCCGACCGTGACTCCCTTGCCGACGTCGACCGCGACGCCGTCGATTACGGCGACGGCCACGCCAACGGCGACGATCACCGCGACGCCGACGATTTCCGCGACGGCAACGATTTCGCCGACGCCGACGCAGACGGCGACGGCGACGAGCACCTTCTCACCGTCGGTGACGCGGACTGCTACGCGTACGCCGACGGCGACAGCGAGTGCTACGGCGACGCGGACCTTCACGCGGACGGCGACGGCGACATCGACGCGAACGCCGACGCGGACGTTCACGACGGTGCCGACGGCGACGCCGACACCGTCGGAACGCGGGCCGTTGGTGACGTTCTTCGGTGTAGCGCGTCCGGATGGTTGCTTCGCCTGCAACGTGCCGAACTGCATCTGTCGCGGTACGCCGTCGCCGACGCCGCATCTCGAGGGAGGCGTGCGCGTGTTCGAGGTTTCCGATCAAGCGGGCTTCATGCTGGTGATCGAAGCCAAGCCCGGCCAGAGCGGCGGGCAGGTCGGTACGTTCGTGCCCGACCGGATTCCGGGGCAGCCCTTCCGGCCCGACCTGCAAGTGCAGGCGAACCGACCGCTCGGTGATGGCAGCGCGGCCGTCTGCGACAGCGACCCGCAGACCGGCGGCGGGATCCCCGGCTTCGACCCGCCGGATTTCGGCCCGCAGCAGGTGGTGACGGACGCATTGGTCGACTTCGCCTGTCGTTACACGCCATTCAATCCGGGAGCGCCGTGCACGCTGAATGCCAACGGCAATGAATCGGTGTTGACGCAGGGCGGCTTGCCGAGCGGTTCGCGGCAGTTCTGCAACATCGTTTCGCCACTGACCGGCGTTCCGATCGGTGACACTCGATTGACGCTTCAGGTGCGCGACCGCAACGGCAACATCGGGCCGCAGACGGCGATCATCTTGCGCCGCACGCAGTGATCGACGTTGGCGGAAGCGCCCGCAACGCCTTGTTTTCCGCTTGACTCCTCTGGTGGAATGCGGCATATCAAGGCGGCGTTTTGACCGGGAGCATTACAGCCCCGGCGAATAGTCTTAGACGCTGGAGTGACTCGAAAGGAGGCTGCAATGCGTGGATTGAAGCGGAATCCTTGGCTGTTTGGCCTGGGGCTGCTGGCTATCCCGGTTTGGTTTGGGGGGCAAGCTCAGGCCGATATCAACAACGATCAGGCCGGCTCCCTGATCATCTTCCCGAAGGTGGTGGCCGACGGCGAGCGCGACACGGTGATCAAGATCACCAACAAGTCGAACATGCCCGCCTACGCACACTGCTACTACACGAACGCTCTCGGGACGTGTGACCTTGCGGGTTCGTCCTGCACGGACGACAACGACTGCCCCGGCACCGGGGACAGCTGCAACGTCCTCTGGCAAGCGACGAACTTCGACATTTTCCTGACCGCGCAGCAGCCGACCTTCTGGCGCGTGTCGACCGGTCGCTTCGGCGACCTTCTGCAGCCCGCCTGCGAAATGGGCGGCAGCTGTGCTTGCGACGTCAACGGGCCGAGCGGAGCGCTCGAGTGCCCGGGCTTTGATGCCGGCGCCGCGGGTGGCATCAACAGCATCGCCATCGCCGGTACCGGCACCGACTTCTTCGGCGAGCTGCGCTGCTACCAGACGATGGCCGATCAGTCGACGCCGCTCGGGCAGAACTCGCTCGTCGGTGAGGCGATCATCGAGACCATCGCGAGCGGTCAGATCAGCACCTACGACGCGGTGCACGTCACGGGCATCGACGTCGGCACCGACCTCGATCTGCTCCTCGACAACGCCGAGTACAACGCCTGCCCCGAGCAGCTCATCTTCGCGAGCCATGGCGAGGGCGCCAGCGCCGACATCGCCGGTGTGACGACGACGTTCAGCACCGAGCTGACGTTGGTCCCCTGCACCGCGCTGTACAATCTGGCGCAGCCAGTGACGGCTTCCGTCAACATCTTCGCCTACGACGAGCTCGAGCTTCGACTCAGCGCCGACGGCGTTCCGGTCACGTGCTTCTCGAACAATCGTCTCGACGATCCGGACTACGGTGGGATCTTCGACGCGGCGCTCGGCGATCGTGACTATCTGAAGACGCGCATCGTCGTGAATTCGTCCGACATCTGCCTGACCGGTGACAACGCCGGCGACCCTTGTGACGACGACGGCGACTGCCCCAACTTCCGCACGACCGATGGTGGCGAGGATCTCGGCTGCCGTCCGTCGCCGGGTGTGGTCGGCGTGGTCGAGGAATTCTACAGCACCAGTGCCGGCGACTCCGGCCATGCCGCATGGAGCTTGACGCAGACGGGCTCGCGCCAGGGATCGGACATCATTGCCAACCCCGATCTGGCCGCGGGTAGCCTCCCCTGAGGCGCCGCTCGAGCGGAATGGCTCAAGGGCATCACGAGAGTATGGAAAGGAGAAAGGCAATGTTGAAGAAAGCGCGCCTCGCTCTGTTCGCCGGCATCGTCGGATTGGCGATGGGACCTGCCAGCATGGCCCAGGCGCAGACCAGCTCGGACGAGTCGGCTGCGATCCTCGTCTGGCCGAAGGTGGTCTACGATAGCGCCGGAGTCCTCTTCGGGGATCCGACCGACACGCTCATCAACCTCAGCAGCACCGCGACTTCGAGCCTCAAGCAGGCGCACTGCTTCCTCGTCAACGCCACCGCTCACTGCAGCGGTGGTAGCGGCGACGGCGACGCCTGCCTGTCGAGCTCCAGCTGCGGCGGCGGCACCTGCGTGCCGGGCTGGAACGAAATCGATTTCAACGTCTTCATCACCCAGGAGCAGCCGCTCGCCTGGCTCGCCAGCGACGGCCTCTCGATGAACGACCTGCCGATCGTCGGCCCTGGCGTCTGTAGCAACAGCCCGCGCATCTGCTTCTCGGATGTGCAGTGCGGTGGCGGCACGTGCCAGATCGGCCCGAATGGGCAGAACAACCTCGGTACCGGCGTACCTCCGGTTCCCGAGGATCCGTTCATCGGATCGCTCACCTGCATCCAGTTCGATCCGGGCCAGAATCCGCCCGCGCCCGACCAGTCGGCGACCACCAACGCCCTGATCGGTGAGGCGACCGTCTTCACGGTACCCGACCCGAACACGGTCGACGGTGCGAAGTACAACGCCGTCGGCTTCAAGGCGACCGAAGGAGACGGTGCGGACACCGACAACGTGCTCGAGCTCGGTACGCCGCTCGACGGAGCCGGCGCTCCGACCGCCGACTACGACGGCTGCGCCGGAACGTTGATCTTCAACCACTACTTCGACGGCGCCACCGATCCGGTCGCGACCGGCGGCGTGAGCAGCTCGAACGGCGAGACCAGCACGAGCCTGACGCTCGTGCCCTGCGGCAACAACCTGCTCACGCAGGAGCCGGGTGCGGTCGTCGCTCAATTCCTCGTCTTCAACGAGTTCGAGCAGCGCTTCTCGGCCAGCACCAAGGTCGACTGCCTGTTCGACAGCCCGATCTCCAACATCGACACGTCGAACAATGCTCGGTCGATTTGGAGCGCTGGGGTTTCCGGCACTCTCACGGGTCAGACCCGCATCCAGGGTGTGGGCAACGCGGCCACCGGCACCGGCCTCACCGGCGTAGCGACCTTGTCGATCGCTACCGCTACGGCCTCGACGTCGGCAGCGTACAGCCTCGACCAGATGGGTAGCGTCGCCGCCGGGGACCTCCTGACGATCCCGTGAGGGGTTTCAGGATGTTCTCGACGAGCGACACAACGAAGGAGAGGAGGAGACTCATGAGGGCAAAGCGAATCGCGCTCACCACCGCGCTCCTCGGAGCGTTCGCGGTGTGCACCCTCGCTGCCTCCGTGGCATCTGCGGGGGTCGACCACGACCGGCCGGGTTCGATCTTGATCTTCCCGAAGGTCGTCAGCTCGGCGACCCGGGACACCACCATTCGCATCTCGAACACCGGCAACATGACCAACCAGGTCCGCTGCTTCTACTTGGACGGCGACACGTGCGGCACGATCGACTTCGATTTGAGCCTCACCAAGCAGCAGCCGACACAGTGGGACGTGAGCAACGGCCGTACAGTGAACTTGCTCGATTCGTTCGGTAGCAGCGGCGCCGGTCTCGATCCGGGGCTCATCCCGGCCCAGGGCGATTTCGAGGGCTCGGTGGTCTGCGTCGAAGTCGTCGATGATGTCCCCGTCGCCCAGAACAAGCTCAAGGGTGAGGCCATCATCCGCGACGTGACCGGTGGCGACGACCGCAACACGAGCGCCTACAATGCGGTCGCCATCACGAGTGGCACCGGAAGCGGTACGTCGGACAACGAGCTGGTCCTCGATGGCGACGAGTACGCGCAGTGCGACACGGTCCACCGCGTCGACTTCATCCCCGACGACAGCCCGGGCCTCGACCCGGTTCTCGGGGAGACGTCTTCCGTCGTGACCAACGTCACCGTCCTGCCCTGCGACCTCGATTTCTCGCGTCGTGCGCCCACGTCAGTGGTCCTCAACGCGACCTTGTGGAACGAGTTCGAGGTGCAGACCTCGGGGCCGGATACGAGCTTCTCGTGCTGGGCCAGCTTCTCGATCGATCCTGCATCGCTCAACCCGGCGACGACGTTCGCCACGGTCGAGTACAGCGCCAGCTCGCCGGTCGTGATGGTCGTCGAGTCCTTCCACTCGGACACCGGACTGGGCGTCAGCGGCTCGGCCGCTCGTAACGTCCACACCGGTGGCGCGGCATCGACGTCGTCGATCACGCTCTCGGCTACGCCGTGAGCCGTCGGCCCATCGGTGCAAGTGAGGAACAGGAATGGTTTCAGTTGTGGAAAGGAGACGGCCGATGAGGACGCAGATTCTTCGGACGGCGGCGATCGCGGGCCTCGCCCTTGGGGTGGGATTCGCCACGGGCGCGCCGGCCTCCGCTCAGTCCGTCACGACGGACGAAGCGGCTGGCTACGTTGTGTTCCCGCGCATCGTCTCGGACGCGAACGACATCTTCAGCACGGGTACCGAGATCGATACGGTCATCCAGCTCACCAATACGGCGGCTGACCCGATCACGGTGCACTGCTTCTACATCAACGCGACGGGCACGTGCAGCACGGGCACGAACACCGCGGGCAGCCCCGCGGCCGAGTGTCTCACGGTCGAAGAGTGCGTTGGCGAAGGGGCGACCTGCGATCCGCAGTGGTCCGCTGCCGACTTCACCATCGTGCTGTCGCCCCAGCAGCCCACCGGTTGGGTCGTCGATGAGGGCCTGAGCGTTCCCGCGCCGGGCGACGGCGCGATCCCGCCGGTGAACACGGACTACTTCGTCGGCGAGCTGCGCTGCGTGCAGGTCAACGACGATGCCGATGCGACCCCGGTCAACAGCAACGATCTTCAGGGCGAGGCGACGATCTACGAGGTCAGCGGCTCGACCGTCGACGTTCGCAGTTACAGCGCCACTGGGGTTCAGGCGGTTCTCGAGGACGGCTCGACCCAGAACAACAAGGTGATGTGCCTGGGTGGTCGTGACGACGCGGGCGGCGATTGCGTCGAGGACGACCTCGGCGACGGGGACGACCGCGAGTATGCGGCATGTCCGGCGAAGCTCGTCGTCGGTCACTTCTTCGAAGGTGCCTTCGTCGGCAACAACAACTCCGCGGCTACCGCATTGACGCTGTCGCCGTGCACGGCGGACGTGGCCACGGTCGAGCCGACGGGCCTCGTCGTCCAGTTCTTGGTTTTCAACGAGTTCGAACAGCGGATGTCCGGTGCTACCGAGATCGACTGCGTCGAGACGGTGGGACTCTCGGAGCTGGGCTTGGTGTTCAGCGCCAACGTTCAGGGTACGCTCGCTGGTCAAACGCACCTGCGCCCGGTCGATTCGACGGGTGCCGGTCGCGGCATGATCGGACTCGTGGAAGAGGCGCTTGGGGGAGCCGGTCTTTCGGTCTCTCATCCGAACGGTATCGGTGAGGGCGGCGTCGACGTCGTCGAATACGTCTTCCCGTTGACCCCGTAAGGATCGCGGCCAACACCGCGAACGCACTTTCTATTCGAAGAAGGGGTCGGCTAGTATCTAGTCGACCCCTTCTTTGTTTGTGGTGGAGCGGAATGGATCGGAAGAAGATTCTCGTCGTCGAAGACAACCTGGACAACCGCCGTATTCTCGTCTACCGCCTCAAGCGTATGGGCGATTTCGAGATCGTCGAGGCGGGCAACGGGGAGGAGGCGCTCGACCGCGTTCGCGTCGACCGTCCGGACTTGATCTTCATGGACCTCAAGATGCCCGTGATGGACGGTTGGGAGGCGACCCGCCAAATTCGCAGCCTCCCTGTCGGACGCGGCATTCCGATCGTCGCCCTGACCGCACAGGCGATGGCGGGCGACGAGCAGAAGGCCCTTGCCGCAGGCTGTGACGACTACATCCCAAAGCCAATCGTCGATCCCGCGATCGTGCGCGAGAAAGTGGAACGACTGCTGGGCCTCAAGTCGTGAACCCGGCGACGGCGATGACTGCCTGGGTACGTTGGGCCGCGCTGATGGTCGCTGTGCTGGCGATCATCGGCATGGGAGGGTCTACCTCGGTTGCCGGCGCTCAGGCTCCCGGGCCGCCGGTCGTCGTCAGCGTGGATTCCTCGGTGAATCTTCCCGCCGTGCTCGGGGTGGTGCTCAGCGGGGTGCGAGCGGCGCCACTGGAAGACCAATTGAGTGCGGGAACCACGGGTTTCCTTCGGTTGATATCGAAGCGGTTCAGGCAGATGCGTCGCGTCATCGTCAATGCTCTGGCGCGCTGGCAATCGTGGCTCGGAGGCGCTCTCGCGTTTCTGGGGATCGCGGTGATGGCGCCCGTGCTGGACCGTGCGGTGATCGACGTCTGGCGTCGCGAGGGGCTGGCTGCTTTCGCCCGTGCATTGACCGCGGGCGCTGCGGTTTACGTGCGCCTGCTACGTGACGGGCGTGCGCCGGCGGTCGGTAAGGCGTTGATCGCGTTCGCGGTGGTCTACGGCGTCGCCCAGCGCGATCTGATGCCGGATCCGCAGGGTATGGTCGGCGGCTTTGCCGACGATTTGGTCCTGCTGGTGCTCGCGTCACGCGGCTTCATGCGCATGTGTGAAGACGAGCTCGTCGAGGAGCATGCGCTGCGCGTAGCGGCGGCGCGGCGTGTGAGCTGAAGGAGCGGCGTGCCGCCGCTACTCGGCCGCTTCCGAGACGCGCTTGACCAGGGCGACGGCCTCGTTGCCTTGCGGGCGTAGCGACTTGTCTTCCAAGTCGACGCGCCAGAGGGCAACCTTCTTGGTCGTGCCTTCTGTCCACAGCAGCGTAACCTCGTAATTGGGCCCTTCGCGCTGTAGAGCGTCCCAGCTGAACTCGCCGATGTAGACGTCGTTGTTGCGCATCTTCAGCGAGTAGGCGCGAATCAGGTCGTAGAGTGATTCGTCCTGGCCGGCCGGGGAGAAGCTGCGGACCAACTCGATGGCCTCGTCCTGCTTTTCGGCCCAGCGTTCACCCATGATCAGGGGGGCGCCGACGTACCAGGCGAAGCCGATCGCGAAGACGCCGAGCATTCCCCAGCCGATGATCGGCCCCCAGACACTCTCGTTTTCTGCATAGTCCGACATGTTGCTCCGCCTCCTGAGAATGATTGCGCTCGGGAGGTCGAGTAGCCCACGGGTGTGGGCAACGCAAGCCGGTTAGGTCGGGGAGGCTGCGGGAACCACGCGCCGGCTGATCATGAGAAAGCCGGTGTGCGCAACCATGCGATGATCGGGTCGTACGCTGCGCCCGGCCACGTGCCAGGTTCGCAGCATGGTCTCGAACGTTTGCGTCACGGCGAACCGACGATCGGCAGCAAGCGCGTCGCCGGCCTCACGGAGTTGCGTCGCGGTCGGGACGTAGATGACCAGGACGCCGCCGGGGCGCAGTGCGGCCGCTGCACCAGGAAGGACTTCCCAGGGCTCGGACATGTCGATCGTCAGCCGATCGACCTCCGTTTCGTCGAAGCCCTCGCGGGCGTCACGCAGCTTGATCTCCCAATTCGGACAGGCGCCGAAGAACCGTTCTACGTTCTCGCGTGCGAGCGCCGCGAACTCCTCGCGCAGCTCATAGGAGACGAGCTGGCCCGAAGGCCCGATGGCGCGCAGCATGGCCATGCTGAGGGCACCAGGGCCGGTGCCCACTTCGATCACTCGTGCGCCCGGGTAGATGTCGCCCCAGAGAAGGATACTCGCGGCATCCTTGGGGTAGATGACCTGCGCTTGTCGCGGGAGGTTGGGAATCAGCTGTGCATAGGTTGGGCGCAGCGCGAGGAAGCCGTCGCCGGCGCTGGTTTGCACGTACGTCCCTTCGGGCTTGCCGATCAGCTCCTCGGCGGCGACGGTGCCGTCGCGTAGCTTGATCGGTCGATCGGCGCGAATCCTCCGCAAGTATTCGCGGTTCTTTCGGTCGATGAAGAGGAGATTGTCGCCGGCGGCGATCGCGTGGGTCATGTTCGTGCTCAGTGTGGAGTAGGGGGACTGGGCGGCGACGGCCGTTTGGCGTCGACCTCGCGGCGCAGGCGGCAAAACGCGCAAGTCGACCCGAAGCAGGGCATCCCGCACTGATCGCATTCGTGGTCCGGGGGCCGCTCGGCAGCGGCGAACGCCGGTTGCGCGCTGCGGAAGAACTCGCGGACGAAGCTCATCTTCGCGCCGGGCATCTCCGACTCGATTCGGTTGAGCGCATCCTTGTAGACGAGCTGCGAGGCGCCGACGCTGTTCGGGCATTCGTCGAGGATGTAGTCGATGCCGCGAAAAAAGGCGTAAGCGGCCATCTCGTACTCCGACAGTCGGTACAGCGGCCGGACCTTGCGGGCGAAACGCTCGTGGTTCGGCTCCAGCACTGGCGATTGCTTCGCCAGGTAGTCCCCTTGCCAGCGCATGACGTTGCCGAGGAGCCGGGCCGCCTCGTCGTCGAGATTGTGGCCGGTCGCGAGGACCGGGAACCCACGCTCATTGGCGATGCGGTCCATGAAGTGCCGCTTGGCGAGACCGCATGCGGCACAGGGCGGACGGTTCGTGAAGCGTGCCAGCGTCGGTACCGGTTCGGCGACCTCACCGAGGTCGGCGGTGATGAGCGGCAGTTCGTGCTGGGCCGCGAAGGCCTTGGTCTTGCGGGTCGACTCGGCCGAGTATTCGCCGATGCCCAGCGCCAGGTGGAGGCCCGTCGTCGTGAAGCCGAGCGCGTGCAGGATCTCCCACAGAGCGAGGCTGTCCTTGCCCCCCGAAACGGCGACGAGAACCGGCTCGCTGTTGGCGATCATGCGCTCCTGGCGGATCGTTCGCTCCACCTGGCGCTGTACGAAGAACACGAAGCACGTGCGACAAAACGCCGCGTTGTGCTGACGCAGCTTGATTTCTGCCTTGGCGCGGCAGCGCTTGCACTTCACGGCGTCATCCCCGATCAGCCACCCGACATGACGCGACGAATCTCAATCGTGTCGTTCTCCTCGACCCACGCGTCGTCGGTGAGCAACTCGTCGTTGCGGATGACCATCACCGTACCGGGCAGCATGTCGAGCTGGCGCAGGGCGTCGGCAACCCGCTGCCGGCCCGGAAGGTCGAGCTCGTTGCGCTCCGGCAAGATGCGAATCTTCATGGTGAATGGCTGTGCATAGAGAATGCCCCGGGAGGGGTCAACGCAACGACGTCGCCGAACCCGCGTCGAGGACGTCGACCAGGCCGGAAAGTATCCGGTAGGTCAATCCCCAGATCGACTGCCCGGCGTGAACGAAGGCGGGGTAGCCATTGGTCGTCCGCGGGGCTCCGCCGCCGGGACGGCGCGGGTCTTGCTCGAAGAGCGTCCGGATCGGGATCCAGAAGGCGGCCTGCACTTCCCGGGGCTCGGTCCGCAAGTGCCGTGGGCCGTCTAAAGCGAACACGAAAGGCGAGATGATCAGGTCCACCGGCCGCCCGCGGCTCATCGCGCGCAGGTCGTCGAGCTGGCCGAGGTGGACGCCGCCTGCGTCGAGGGCGATTCCGACCTCCTCGTGCGTTTCGCGCG
>CALJUJ010000682.1 GCA_937975525.1 uncultured bacterium | reverse complement strand
GCCTCTACATCTTTTTCCGCTTCGATCTGCTCTTCGGCGTGGGCGCCTTTGCTGCGCTCTCCCACGACGTCATCGTCACTGTCGGAGCCCTGTCGCTGTTTCGTTTCGAGATCGACCTCACCGTGGTGGCGGCGATCCTCACCGTCGTCGGCTTCTCGGTCAACGACACCGTGATCATCTCCGACCGGATCCGGGAGAACATGCGCAAGAATCGCAAGGAAGTGCTCGCCAAGATCGTCAACGTCAGCATCAACGAGACGCTGAGCCGCACGATCATCACCACCGGCACCGCGATCTTCGTGATCCTCGCGCTGTTCTTCCTCGGCGGCAACGTGATCCACGGATTCGCGTTCACACTGCTCATCGGCTTCCTGGTGGGAACGTACTCGTCTGTGTTCATCGCCGCACCGATCGTACTCTGGTTCGAAGGAGGCGCCGCGAAGCCGGCGCGCGCCCGACCCAGCGCCAAGGCAGCCTGACCACTGCCGATGCAGCGACGCTGGCGCTTGCGGCCCTGCCCAGACGGGGCCGACGAGCGCCTGCGCCACGCCCTCGGCGTCTCGCCGATCGTCGCCCGCGTACTCGCCACGCGCGGCATCGACTCGCCCGAGGCCGCCGAGGCTTTCCTACAGCCGCGGTTGTCCACCAGCCTGCGCTCGCCCATGCTGTTTCGCCAGATGCCCGCGGCCGCCGCGCGCATCGTCGCCGCTCTCAGCAACGGCGAGAAAATCGGAATCTACGGCGACTACGACGTCGACGGGATGAGCGGCAGCGCCGTCCTCGTAAGATTCCTCCGCAGCCTCGGCCACGATCCCGCGTTGTTCATCCCGCAACGCATGCGCGACGGCTACGGCCTCGGCGAGCCGGGTATCCAACGGCTTGCCGCGGCCGGCACGAAGCTCATGATCACCGTCGACTGCGGCGGCGTCAGCCATCGTGAGATCAGCTTCGCTGCGAGCCTCGGCATCGATACGATCGTCTGCGACCACCACCAGGTTTCCGGCACCCCGCTCCCCGCGCTCGCGGTTCTCAACCCGATCGAACCGGACTGCGGATTCCCGTTTCAGGGGCTCTGCGGCGCCGGCGTGGCGTTCTACCTGGCGATGGGCACGCGGATGCACCTGCGCGAAGCCGGACGCCGCGACCTGCCCGACCTGCGCCGCCTCCTCGACCTCGTCACGCTGGGCACGATCGCCGACGTGGTACCTCTCGTCGAGGAGAATCGCGCGCTGGTGAGTGCTGGGTTGCGGGAGATTCTGCAGAGCGGGATGCCGGGGATGGTTGCGCTGAAGCAGGTGGCCGGCGTCACGTCGGTGTCGTCGTCGACGGTCGGCTTCCGTCTCGCACCGCGATTGAACGCGGCCGGGCGATTGTCGGATGCAACCCGCGGCGTCGAGCTACTGACGACCGAGGAGCGCGACCGCGCCGCGCAGCTGGCCCGCGAGCTCGACGAGGAAAACCAGGCTCGACGCGACATCGAGGCGGAGATGCTCGACGACGCACTGCACCGCATCGAACGCGACCCGCGCGCGAGCGAACGAAAGGTGATCGTCCTCGCGTCGGACGACTGGCATCCCGGGGTCGTCGGTATCGTCGCGGCGCGTCTCGTCGACCGCTTCTACCGCCCCGCCGTGGTGATCGCCGTCGACCCGACGACGGGGCTGGGCCGGGGCTCCGGCCGCAGCATCCCCGGGCTGGACCTGCACGCGGCGCTCGACCAGGTGCGACACGAGCTCGAAGCGTTCGGCGGGCATCCGATGGCGGCCGGTCTCACGGTGCGAGCCGCGCGCATCGATTCGCTGCGGGACGGGCTCGACCACGCCATCGCCGCCTGCACCCGGCCGGAGGATTTCGTCGCGCAGACGTGGGTCGACGCCGAGGTGCTCCTTCAGGAGATCGACGCGCCGCTCGTCGACGAACTCGCCCGGGTCGGGCCGCACGGAGCCGGAAATCCCGAGCCGGTGTTGCTCGTGCGCGGGGCTACGGTGGCCGGAGCACGGATCGTTGGTGAACGACACCTGAAACTGTACCTACGGCAGGATCGCGGCGCCCTTGCGGGAATCGCCTTCGGCGCCGCAGACGCAGGAATAAAACAGGGTTCATCCATCGACGCGCTCGTGACTCCAGAGCGCAACGAATGGCAGGGGCGCTCGGCCATCGAGTTTCGCCTACGCGACTGGCGCCCGGCTAAAGCTCTTTGATCTCAATGGGTTGGCGGCTCACGGCGCGAGTTGTTCATGGCCGCTCGGCGGTTCCCAGGCGGTTGACTGACCCCTACCCGCGTGTTAGCCGTCGGGCGATGGGCAGGCGAACGCCGGGCCCTCGAGATGAACGCCATGGACCGCGACGACGCCATCCTCAACAGCAGAGACGTTGCCCTACTGCTCGACTTGAGCCCCGATACGGTCAACGAATTCGCTCGCAAGAACATCCTTCCTGCATTCAAACGCGGACGTCAGTGGCGTTTCCGCCGCCGCGACATCGCCGCCTTCAAGCGTCAACTGCACGGTGACACCGCCGCGTGAGCCGGCCGACCTCCCCGAGCACGACACCTGATTCAAGCCACGCCACCTCAGACTCCGGAGAGACCCGATGCCCGTCCTCGACAGCGCCCAGGCCCACGAAAGCAAAATCTACTCCGAGCTCTCGCATCTCTACGACCGGCTCTTCACGCAGGTCTTTGCCGACCGTATCCATGCGGTTCTCGAAACCATCGACTTCCCCGAAGGCTCGCAAGTGTTGGAGCTGGGGATCGGCACCGGGCTGTCGATCGGCGCCTACCCGCTCGACTGTGACGTGACCGGCATCGATCTGGCGCCGGAAATGCTGGAAAAGGCCCGCGAAAAGCTGCGCACCCGCGGCATCAAGAACATGCGCCTCATGCAGATGGACGCGCTGGCGTTGGACTTCCCCGACGATTCCTTCGACTTCACCACGGCATTCCACGTCGTCAGCGTCGTCCCTGACGCCCGTCGCTGCCTCGAGGAGATGGTCCGCGTGACCCGCGCGGGCGGCACCATCGTCATCATCAACCATTTCCGCAGCGAAAACCGGGTCCTTTCGGCGCTCGACACGTTGATCGAACCCGTCACCCGTCGACTCGGGTGGCACACGCTCGACCTCGACGCCACCCTGCACGGCTTCCCCTTGACGATCGAGCAGCGATACAAGGACTCACCGCAGTCGCTGTTTACGATCCTCGTCGCCCGCAACGCGAAGCCGGCGCGCGGCGAATCGCCCTCGTCCCCAGCCTGAGCCCGCCAGGCTCAGTGACCGCGCTCGCCGCCGGGCGCAACGCTCGGCAACAAGCCGCGGCGCACCAACCAGCGAGCGTCGCGGGCATTGTGCGTCTCGAGCCAGCGGCTGTACGTCCGCAGCAGGCGACGATCGTCCGGAAACAGGCGTTCGAAACTAATCTCGGAAAGGACGCGCATGAAGTCGGTGAATCGACTGGACAGCTCCGCATACGACTCCCCGGCCGCACGGCGCCGCTGCTCGCTCAAGGAGGCCAGGTGGGCGTAGGCGCTCTTGCCCATGCGCACGTAGTACTCCGTCCCCACCGGCTTGTGCTGCACCGATTCGACGAACAATCCTG
>CALJUJ010000681.1 GCA_937975525.1 uncultured bacterium | reverse complement strand
CCGCGGGCGACGACCGCAGGCCGCTGTTGTCCGGCTCGGACCGGCAGGCGCGCGTCCGCGCCTTGCTCGAGCAACGACGGGGGGTGTACGCGCGCGCCGACCTCGAGATCGATACGACCGGTCTCGGTATCGAGCAGGTGGTCGACGAAATCATGGATTTTCTGGCGAAGTCGGGATGCGGCGATGTCCAACGTGGCGCTTGAGCACGGGCAGATGACGACGACGGTGACGGTCGATCTCGGGGCGCGTTCGTACCCGATCGTCGTCGGCAAGGGGGTTTTGTCGAGCCTCGGCGAAGAGATGCGCGCGCGACTCGGGGGCCGCCATGCCCACCTCGTCACGAATCCGACGATTTCCGCGTTGTACGAGGACGCGGCCACGGATGCGCTGGAGAGCGCGGGCTTCACGGTGCATCGCATCGAGATGCCGGACGGGGAGAAGCACAAGACCCTCGGGACCTACTCGAGCGTCCTCGATCAGATGCTGGCGACCCGACCCGAACGCAGCTGGCCCGTGGTGGCGCTGGGCGGTGGTGTCGTGGGTGACGTCGCCGGCTTCGTCGCAGCGTCGCTGCTGCGTGGCGTGCCTTTCGTGCAGGTGCCGACGACGTTGCTCGCGCAGGTCGATTCGAGCGTGGGTGGCAAGACCGGCGTCAATCACCCGCAAGGCAAGAACTTGATCGGCGCATTCTACCAGCCGAGCTTGGTGTGGATCGATCTGGAGACGTTGGCGACGTTGCCGCGACGCGAGCTGCTGGCCGGGGTGGCCGAGGTCATCAAGACCGCCGCCATTCGCGACGGCGAGCTGTTCGCTCTGCTGGAGAGCCGCCTGGACGACGTGTTGGCGCTCGACGAGGCGGTGATGCGCTCGGTTGTGGCGCGCTGCTGCCGCATCAAAGCGGACGTCGTCGGCGCCGACGAGCGGGAGTCGGGCCTGCGGGCGATTCTCAACTTCGGGCACACCCTCGGCCATGCGATCGAGAATTCGATGGGCTACGGCGAGTTGTTGCACGGCGAAGCGGTAGCGATCGGCATGGCGTTCGCCGCGCGACTTTCGGCCGAGCACGGCGTCTGCGCGGGCGGCGAGGTGAGGCGTCTCGTCGAGCTCATCGAGCGCGCCGGCTTGCCGGTGACGATCCCGGCCGAGCTCTCGAGTCGAGCTCTCGCCGAGGCGGTTGCCGGCGACAAGAAGGTGCGCGACGGCAAAGTCACGTTCGTGCTGCTGGGCGGGATCGGTAGCACGCATCTCCGACCGATTGCGGTCGACGACATCGAGCGTTCGCTCGATGCATTGCGGACTGCATGAGATCCGCCGAATCTGGTGCTCGTCGAAGTGGTTTGGTATGCCCGCTGGCATGGCGACGCCGAAGAAGCGAGCGCGGGTGCGGGTGCTGGTTGTGCACGGGCCCAACCTCAATTTGATTGGGACCCGAGAGCCGCACATCTACGGAACCGATACTCTCGCGAGTATCGACGCGAGCCTACAGCAGCTGGGATCGGAATTGGGTGTCGCCGTCGACACGTTCCAGGCGAATGGCGAAGGGGCGCTCATCGATCGCATTCACGCAGCACGCGGGTCCTACCGGGCCATCGTCGTCAACGCCGGTGCGTACACCCACACCAGCATCGCGCTCCGCGATGCCCTCGTCGCCGTCGAGATACCGTTCGTGGAGGTGCATCTCTCGAACGTCCACAAGCGCGAGCCATTCCGCCATCAGTCGCTGCTCGCCGACGTCGCCGTTGGCCAGGTGATCGGTTTCGGGGCGGACAGCTACCGGCTGGGCCTGCGAGCGGCGGCGCGGCTGGCCACGGCTCGTGGAAGCAGGCCTCAGGAGCCGGGCGGCGCGTAGGTCTTGCGTAGCCCACCTCGGGCCGCGTGGCGCTCCAGCGCCAGCTCGATCAGGCGATCGAGCAACGCCGGATACGACAGCCCCGAATGCTCCCACAGCTTGGGGTACATGCTGATCGACGTGAACCCGGGAATCGAGTTCAGCTCGTTGATGTAGATCTCGTCCGTGGCGCGATCGAGCAGGAAATCGACGCGTGCCATGCCCGCGCATTCGAGAACTTGGAAGGTGCGTACGGCGAGCGTGCGGACCTGCTCGCTTCGCTCCTCGGACAACGGCGCGGGAATGCGCAACACGGCGCCGTCCGGATCGACGTACTTGGCTTCGTAGGAGTAGAAGCCGGCCGATGTCTCGATTTCTCCCGGAACCGAAGCGGCGGGCTCGTCGTTGCCGAGCACCGCACACTCGATTTCCCGTGCCGGTATACCCTTCTCGACCAGCACCTTCGCATCGTATGCGAGAGCGAGATCGATGGCCTTCTCCAGATCCTCGGGGGCGGCTACGCGGCTGACGCCGACCGACGAGCCGAGGTTGGCCGGTTTGACGAAGACTGGGTAGCCGAGCGCACGAGCCCATTCGGCGGCTGTTGCGGGAGGCCCGTCGTGGCGCCGGCGGTGCACGGTTGCAACCGGCAGGATGGGCAAGCCGGCATCGCGCAAGAGACGCTTCTGCACGTCCTTGTCCATGCCGACGGCCGAGCCGAGCACGCCGGCGCCGACGTAGGCAATGTCGGCGAGTTCCAGAAACCCCTGCATCGTCCCGTCTTCCCCGTAGGGCCCGTGAAGGACGGGAAAGACGACGTCGAGATTCACGAGTGTGTCCCGCCGGTGGGTCGGGGGATGGACCGCCGCCGGCACCGGCGGCAGGGTGACCGGCTGTCCTTCGCCCGCCAGGGCTGCGGGCGTTGCGCGTGTCAGTGCATCGAACTCGGTCGCCTCGAGAAGGCTCCAGCGCCCGGCGTGATCGATGCCGACGAGGGTGATCTCGTAGCGGTCGGGGTCGAGGGCGGCGACCACGGATCGAGCCGACCGCAGGGAAATCTCATGCTCGCCCGAGCGTCCTCCGAAGATGACGCCGACGCGCAGTCGACGGGAGTGCTTCATGCGGGGCTCTTATTCCACACGCCCCGGGAGCGACCAAGGCCATGAGCGGATCCACGTTCGTGGGATCACGAAGCTTGCGCCGAGGTGGCGCGATGTGTTTTAAGCCGCGTCATCATTTGGGAATGAGATCCGAAGGACCCGGACGAGAATCGATGCGCAACGCGAATCACATGTCGAACCCGAACCACGCGCACCTTGGTGCGTGGACGTTCGTATGTGCCGCGATGCAGGTCGGCTCGACCGCCGACGTGGTAGCCAAGGCTACCACCAAGATTCGTCGCGGTTGGACGTCCGGTGGCCCTCGGAGGCAGGGATCCTCTAGCTAACAGGGATTCCCGATTCTGGGAAAAGGGCCACCGGACCTCGAGGTTCGGTGGCCCTTTTTTTTGTGCCGCGCGGGGCAGCGGCCTGGAGAAACGCCGATCGCCCGGCCCCGGGGTGGTCGATGAAGGAGGCAAGCATGGGCCAGATTGACCCGGTTTTCGTTTCGCAGCGGCTCAGAGAGGTCGTCGCCGATGAGCCCAAGGCATTCGCCTACGACATCGGCGTCAGCCTCTCGGCACTCTACAACTACATGAACGGGCGCGTTCCCTCGACGCAGGTGCTGTTCCGGATCGCCTGCTACACCGGCCGACCGATGGAATGGTTCCTCGGCTCCGGCCGGGCGGAGAGCTTCGACTACCTGACCGAAGCGAGCCGCAGCGCTCTGACGAGTCCGTCGTACGCGAGCTAGGGCAAATGCCGAGACTCGCGCAACACGCCCTTTCGCAAGGAAGGGCCCTGAACTGAGCACCCCGTTGCGCACTCGCGTGTGTCGGCGCGGGTGCGCAACGGAGGTGTTCGATGTATCCGACCTTCTCCACCGCCGGGATCCCCGCGGTGATCGAGCTAGCCAGCAGCCAATCCGTTTGGATCGTCGCGACCATAGCGGCGATCGTTCCGCCGCTCCTCGCGGCCCGCGCGACGTCGGTCGATGTGTCGACTCCGAGCGCTGCGGCCGACGAGGCGAGCGAGATTCACGACATGCCTCGGAAGCAGGCGGCGTGAACGGGGGCGGGGCGGGTTTCCCCGCCTCCGCCCCTACTTCCTGCCACCCGCGCGGTAGCGAAAAACCCGAGAGCGGTAGCTCGACTCGTAGAGCTCGAGGAAGAGTAGGCCGCGCAGGACCATCGCGAAGTAGAGGAGCAGGTAGACGACTGCATCTTGCAGGAACGGGATCGCTGCGAGGCCGGGCACACGCAACGCGAGGTAGAGGATGGCGCCCGCCAGCAGCGTTGCGGGGAACCATTCGATCCAGTTCGTCGAAATGAACTTGTAGCTCTCACCGAGCAACGCCAACGAGGAGAAGTGGCCGAGGTAGATCAGCTCGGGGATCGCGTTGAACAGGATGAAGAGGATCAGCTGAAGCAGGCCGAGGTAGGCCCATCCCTGTGGCATGCTGGCCAACAACGGCGACGCCACCGTGAAGATGATCCAGAAGACGAACATCACCCCGATGACGTCCCACAGATAGACCCCGAAGCTACGACGAAAATCGTCGAGCGAAACGCGCCCCGTGCGCACCATCATCTCGACGAGATAGAGGAACGAAGCAAAGCAGGCGGCGCGCAAGACGTTGAGCGCGATGCCACCGACGAGTGCGAGCGGTCCACGCAGGATCCCCAGCGCCGCGAGCGCGAAGGCCGCTCCCGCGAGAAGGGCCCAGTAGACGAAGATGCTGCCGAACACCGGCCAGTTCCTGGCCGTGAGCTGCAGCGCGCGAACCACCACGTCGCCATAGAGCTTCGCGTGTACCTGGAGCCATTCCACGGTCGATTCCTCCGTTCGAGGGGCAAGAACTAGCGACAGTGCCGGGAGCGGTCAACGCGACCCAGGTTGCACCGCTGCGTCGCTGCGATTAGGAGAGGTCCTCGCTGAGGGCGATGAGCGAAGACTGGATCATCGAGGCGAACGACGCCACTTTCGAATCCGCGGTGCTCGACCGATCGGATGCGGTCGCGTTCGTCGTGGACTTCTGGGCGCCCTGGTGCGCGCCCTGCCGCACGCTGGGACCGCAGCTGGAGAAGCTCGCGCGCCAGTATCAGGGCGAGTTCATTCTCGCCAAGGTCAACCTCGACGACAATCCCGGGCTCGGGCAGGCATTCCGCATCCAGAGCATCCCCGCGTTGGTCGGCATCCGCCAGCGCCGCGCGGTGGCACAGATCGTCGGCGCGGTCCCAGAGGCCGAGCTCAAGCGCTTCATCGAGCAGGTGCTTCCGTCGGTGGCCGAGCGTCTTGCTGCGGAGGCCGAGAAGCTCGCTGTCGGCGGGCGCGCCGACGAGGCGGAGCGCCAGTTCGCCCGCGCCCTCGAAGTCGACGGTCGCTGCGATGCCGCGCTCTACGGTATGGCGAAGCTCCTTGCTCAGCGCGGCGAGGATGCCGCTGCCCTGGAGCATCTCGACCGCTTGCTTCCCGGGCCGCTCAGCGAAGCCGCCGATCGCCTGGGCGCCGAGATTCGCCTCAAGGCGGGGGCGGAGTTCGACGAAGCGGAGATGCGCACCAAGCTCGATGCCGATCCGGACGACCTCGAGGCGCGCTTCGAATTGGCGGAGAGCCTCGCGGCGGCAGGGCGCTACGGCGATGCCCTCGCCGAGCTCCTGGACCTGGTTCGCCGCGATCGTGCGTTCCGCGATGGCGCTGCGCGGATGGCGATGCTCGCCATCTTC
>CALJUJ010000680.1 GCA_937975525.1 uncultured bacterium | reverse complement strand
CAGATTGAAGCCGCTGGTGGTTGGCGCCGACAGGATCTTCTCCCCGTACTTCTCGCGGAAGTGCTCTAGGATTCCATCTTTGGTCTTTGCGAGCGCCAGTTGCTCGCGAATCTCGGCGCGCAGCGGGATCGCCGACGGACACTGGAGGTGGTTGCACGAGTGCACGGTGAGGCCGCATCCGCATTGGCAGGTCAGCGATTCTTCGATCTCGGAGAAGCTCGGGGCGTCCGCCCGGGCGATCGGCGTCCACGCCGGTGCGGCGAGCACGGCGGCGAGGGCGCACGCGGCCAACGATCGGGTCATCGGTATCGTGTTCAGTCGGCCGGGACCCTGTTGCGTCCGGGCGAATACGCACCGGCGGGAGCCGTCGCCGTCGCACGCTGCGGCCAGATCGTCACGAAGGTGCCGAAGACGAGGACCATTCCGCCCCAGAACAGGAATCCGACGAGCGGATTGATGTAGGCGATGATCGTCGCCATCTGCGTCGGCTGGTCGAAGCTGCCGAGCACCAGATAGAGGTCGGCGCCGAGCGTCGAGCGGATCGCGACCTCGGTCGTCGGCTGCTCCGGTTTCTTGTAGAAACGCTTCTCCGGCTGCAGCGTATCGACGAGCTCGCCACCCTGGAACACCGCTACGTTCGCGCGGAGGTAGGCGATGTGCTCGCTATCCGCCTCCTCGACGCCGTCGTAGCGCAGGGAGTAGTCGCCGATCTCGAAGCTGTCTCCCGGGTTCACCGTGATCTGGCGTTCCTGCTTGAAGGCCGACGTTCCGGTGAAGGCGAGGAACATCATCACCACGCCGATGTGGATGATGTAGCCGCCGTAGCGCCTGCGGTTCTTGCCGATCAGCCGCACCAGCGCGGTCGGAGCCGACTCGCCCACCATCGCCTGGCGGGCTCGCACGCCGCGGAAGAACTCCATGCTGATCGTCGCCAGCACGAAGCCGCACAGCGAGAACGAAACGATGGCGTAGTAGTGGCGCATGCCGGCGACGAAGAGCACCGCGCCGACGCCGACGCCGAAGAGCATCGGCCGCAGCACGTTGCGCTGGAGGTTGCTCCAGGTCGCACGCCGCCATGCGATCACCGGCCCGAGACCGGTCAGGAACAGGAGAATCAGCCCGAGGGGCGCGTTCACCTGATTGAAGAAGGGAGGTCCGACGGTGATTTTCACCCCTCGCACCCACTCGGAGACGACCGGGAATACGGTTCCCCAGAAGACGGCGAAGCAAATGCCGACGAGAATGAGGTTGTTCAGCAGGAAGGCCGTCTCGCGCGAGAGCAGCGAGTCGAGCTCGTTCTCGCTGCGCAGTAGCCGCAAGCGCCAGAACATCAGGCCGAAGGCCGCAGCCGCGGCGACGAGCAGGAAGCTCATGAAAAAAGGCCCGAGGCCCGACTGGGTGAACGAGTGTACCGACGAGATCACGCCACTGCGCGTCAGGAACGTGCCGAAGATGGTCAGCAGAAAGGTCAGGATCACCAGCACCATGTTCCAGACCTTCAGCATGTTCTTCTTCTCTTGGATCATCACCGAGTGCAGGAACGCGGTGCACGTGAGCCAAGGCATGAAGGCGGCGTTTTCCACCGGATCCCAGGCCCAGTAGCCGCCCCAGCCCAGCACCAGGTATGCCCACTCGGCGCCGAAGAGGTTGCCGAGGCTGAGGAAGAACCACGCCAGCAAGGTCCAGCGGCGGGTGGTGCGGATCCACACGTCGTCGAGTCGGCCGGTGGCGAGCGCCGCCATGGCGAACGCGAACGGAACCGAGCAGCCGACGAAGCCGACGTAGAGCGACGGCGGGTGAATCGTCATCCAGTAGTTCTGCAGCAGCGGATTGAGGTCGCGACCCTCCTGCGGCACGAACGCCAGCCGCTCGAACGGCGGCGTGATGAAGTTCACCATCGACAGGAAGAATAACGAAATCACGAGCAGCGTCGCCGTCACGTAGGGCATGAGCTCGCGGTTGCGCTCGCGGTTCTGCAACACCACGATCGCGGCCATCGACGTGAGGATCACCAACCAGAACAGCAGCGAGCCTGCCTGGCCGCCCCAGAGTGCGGCGACCTTGTACTGCAGCGGCAGCGTCGAGCTGCTGTAGTGGGCGACGTATTTCAGGCTGAAATCGCTGGTGACGAGGCCGTGCAGCAGCGCCGCCGTCGCCACCAACACCATGCCCCAGACGGCCAGCGTGGCGTTCTCGCCGCTCGCGACGAAGTCGCGCCGGCGCGCGTACGCACCGAACAGCGAGGTGCCGATCCCGTAGATGGCGAGCACCCACCCGAACAGAAGTGCCAGCGACCCGACGTCAACCATCCGTGCCACCCTCGGCCGGGTAGCCGGTGCCGTCCTCGGCTTCGTATTTGGATGGACACGAGGTCATCACGTTCTGCGCCACGAGGGTCCCGTCGCGGAACGTCCCCTCGATGATCACGTCGCTGCCGCCTTCGGATTTGAACATGTCCGGAGTCACCCCGAGGTAGTAGACGGGGATCGTCTGCCCCATCTCGCCTTCGGCGACGAAGTCGCCGATCTCGAACTCGAACTCTTCGCCCGACGGAGTCATGCGCTTGGCGACGGTGCCAGGCTTGACTCGGCCGGCGATGCGCACGCCCTCGTCGGCGTACACCTCGCGTTGGGCGAGGAACTCTTCGATCGTCAGGTAGTACATCGCCGTTTGCTGGACGCCGCTGTACATCAAATATCCAACCGCTCCGACGAGCAGGGCGGCACCCACGAGAAACTTCGACTTGGTCTCCATCGGCTGGAGTCACGCTAGAGAAATCAGTCTATGCATGCAAGGTGACCTCCGGCCTGCAAATGCTTGCCTGGACTGTCGTTTCAAGGGCGCGCCGGGCCGGCACATACGCCCCGCACGGAAGCTCGTACGAAGGCGAGCAGCTCGGCGACGTCTGCCGACACGGGCCCGTCCTCGATCTCTGCCATCGCCTGGGTCAGGTTGCGGCGCCGGCCGAACAACAGCCGGAACGCCCGACGTAGCGCGTCGATGCGCTCCGGCGCGAATCCCGCACGACGCAGGCCGACGCGGTTCAGGGCGCGCACGACATTGATGTCGTCGACGATGCAGAAGGGGGGCACGTCGCGGTCGGCCGCACTCACGCCGCGCAGGAAGGCGAGGCGCCCTACGCGCACGTGTTGGTGGATGGCGCTGTTGCCGGAGAGGAAGACGCGATCCGCGATCTCGGCATGGCCGCCGACGACCGCCCCGTTGGCGAGCGTCACCCCGGAGCCGACGGTGCAGTCGTGGGCGACGTGCGCCGTCGCCATCAGGTAGTTGTCGTCGCCCAGGCGGGTTGCGGCGCCGGCGCGGCTGGCGCGGTGGATCTGCACGTGCTCGCGAATCACGTTGCGATCGCCGATGACGACCGAGGTTTCGGCGCCGTCGTAGCCGCGATCCTGCGGAGTGTTGCCGATCACCGCGCCCATGTGGATCTCGTTGTCCGCGCCGATGCGTACCGAGCCGAGCAGCGTCGCATGCGCCATCACCCGCGTGCGTGCGCCGATCGCCACCGGTCCCTCGATCACCACGAATGGCCCGACGTCGGCGTCGGGGTGAACGCTGGCGGCAGGATCGACCAACGCGGTCGGGTGGATCGTCATCGGCGATCGGCGCTGGGGCTCGCCTCAGTCGTCATCGCTGTCCGATTCGTCGTGCGGCGCCGGGTCGCCGGGAATCCGGTAGCCTTCACCCGCCCAGGTGCCGAGATCGATGAGCCGGCAACGTTCCGAGCAAAACGGACGGTGCGGGTTCCCTTCCCACGCGTGGCGGAGACGGCAAACCGGACAGGGGACCTCGGCCGGCATGCGGATCAGGTCACCTCGCGATCCCGGCCCTGGGGATCGTCGCCACCTTCGCGAATCAACTCGCGCAGCTCCTCGATCTCTTCGGCGAGCGAGCGGTTCCGGCGCGCGAGGCTGAGGATGTAGAAAAACAGCAGTACCCAAACAGCCGTGTAGGCGGCGAACAGGAAGTTCAGATTCTTCATGTGTGTAGAGCTCGCTGGCGAAGCTCCTCGACCGAGTCCTGCAGGCGCAGATTCTCGGTGCGGATCCAGAGGAGCCAGGCGAAGAGCAACGCGAAGGCAATCAGGCACACGACGAACGCGAGCTGCATGCGCGGATCGGCGAGGCCCGTGCTTCCGTCGCGGTTTTGAATGACGGCGGGGTGAATCGTGCGCAACCAGTAGACGGCGCGGTTGATCCCCGGAATGTCGAGCGCTCCGACGAGGCCGAGCACGGCCGCGTAGCGCGCTCCCTGCTCGCCAGGCGCGACACTGCGGAGCAAGAGATAGCCGGCGTAGATCAGCCAGAGAATCAACGTTGCGGTCAGCCGGGCGTCCCAGGTCCACCACGTCCCCCACACCGGCTTGCCCCAGATCGGTCCGGTGATCAGCACCAACGAGCAGAAGAGCACGCCGAGCTCGGCGGCGCCGTGGGCGACACGGTCCCAGGCGCGGTCGCGTCGCCACAGGTACACGGCGCTGCCCAGGGCGACGGTGGCGACCGATAGGTAGGTCATCATCGCCAGCGGCACGTGGAAGTAGAAGATGCGTTGGATGATCCCCTGGTCGCGATCCGTGGGCACGTAGACGAAGACGAAGAAGATCGCCGCCGCCATCGCGACCAGCGTGAGGCCGGGGTGAACCGTGTCGAACCATCGCCGCATGGGGCTCCGAGGTACCAAGTTCGTCGTGGCAGTGCCAGGGTGGGGCCGGCCTCACTCCTCGACGACGGCTCCGAACAGGAGCCAGCCGACGACGAGAAAGATGACGTCGATCGCCAGCATCGATCCGAGCCAGGGCTGCGCGGCAGCCAGCGAGCCGCCGGCCAGTAGGTCCTGGGTGGCACGTACGCCGGCGATGAACGCGGGCACGATCAGCGGGAGCATCAGCAGCGGCAGCAGCACCTCGCGTGCTCGCGTGCGCACGGCGATCGCAGCGAGTAGCGAGCCCAGGGCGGCGAGCCCGAGAACTCCCAGCATCACCGCGGCGAGCACGCCGACGAGCGCCGGCGTCGGCTCGACGTCGAAGAAGAGCACGAAAACGGGAACGATGCCGAGTTGCGCGATCGCCATGAGCACGAACGTCGACAGCGTCTTGGCCAGGTAGATGTTGCCGCGGTCGACGGGGCTCGCCAGCAGTCCCTCCAAACAGTCGTTCTCGCGTTCGATCAGGAATGCCCGGCCGAGTGCCAGCACTCCGGCGAAGGTCACGGCCACCCAGAGAGCCCCAGGAGCGGCCTCCGCACGCATGGCGCTGGTCGGGTCGAAGGCGAAGCTCAGCACCAGGAGCGTCAGCAGCCCGAGCAGCAGCAGCGAGGCGAGCGTCTCCTTGGTTCGGACCTCGACGTCTAGGTCCTTGCGCACCAGCGTGAGAATCTCACGCATGGCTGTTCCCCGGCGCGGTTGCGAAGATGCGGGCGTAGGCTTCGTCGAACTCGGCGCGGGCCGCGCCGCCGACGATACCGTCCCAAACCTTGCGGCCTCGACGCAGCACGACGGCGCGCTGGCAGACCGCGAGCCCGAGCTCGACGTCGTGCGTCGAGAGGATGAGGCTGCTGCCGCGCTCGACGAAGTCTCGCAGCACGTCGATCAGCATGTCGACACCGCCACGGTCGAGGCCGGTGAACGGCTCGTCGAGAAGAATCATCTCGGGGCCGTGGATCAGAGCCCTTGCGAGCGCGCATCCTTGCTCGCGCCCGCGCGACAACGTCCGCAGGGGACGCTGCCCCCAACCGGCGACGCCGACGCGCCGCAGCCACTCGGCGGCCCGACGCTGCGGATCTTCGACGCCATAGAGCCGTGCGTAGAAGGCGAGGTTCTGTGCCGGTGTGAGGTCCGGATAGAGGAAGCTCTGGTGCGACAGCAGCCCGAGTCGTCGGCGCGCGTCCCGCCGCCCGCCGTGGCCGCTGCGGCCGAACCACGCGAGCGTGCCGGCATCCGGCTGCAGCAGGGTGGCCAGCATCCGCAACAGAGTGCTCTTGCCCGCGCCGTTCGGGCCGAACAGGGCCACTGCCTCGCCGGCCCCGACCGCCAGGTTGACGCGATCGACGGCGACGAGGGGGCCGAAGCGACGGACCAGCCCGTTCGCGTCGATCATCGGCTGCCTCCCCGGGTCAGGTCGAGGCGCATCGCCACGCGCTTACTCGGATCCAGGCCCGAAGCGGCCTCCATCTCGCGCAGGCGCCGCAGTTCCGTGCCTTCCTCGTCGTCCGGCAGATCTTCGAAGCCGAGGCGCCGGTAGAACGGCGCG
>CALJUJ010000679.1 GCA_937975525.1 uncultured bacterium | reverse complement strand
TGCGCCCGTTCGAGGCCGCGCAGGACATCGCGCGGATTCTCGCCTCGGGCAAGAACGTCGTATCGAGCTCCATCGTCCCGCTGGTGCACCCCGACGGCTTCCTGACGGAAGTTCGCGACGACCTGGCCCGAGCCTGCGAGACCGGCGCGAGCTCGCTCCTGACCTCCGGGATCGATCCGGGCTTCGCCAACGACGTACTGCCGCTCACCTTGAGCGGACTCTGCGGCCATTGGGAGGAGATCCGCATCCTCGAGATCATCAACTACGCGACCTACGCCCAACCCCAGGTGCTGTTCGACACGATGGGTTTCGGCGCCGACCTCGACGCGACCCCGCTGTTGCTCTCACCCGGCACGCTCGAGTTCGCCTGGGGCGGAACGATCCGCCTCCTCGCCGACGGTCTCGGCCTGCCGCTCGATCGCATCGAGGCCTGGCACGAAAGGCGGCCGGCGACACGGGATCTCGTCGTCGCGGGCCGCACGGTGAAGCAGGGAACCATGGCCGCCTTGCGTTTCGAAGTGCGCGGGATCGTCGCCGGCAAGCCGGCGCTCGTGGTCGAGCACGTTACCCGTCTCGACGACGAGCTGGCCCCGGACTGGCCGGCGGGCGACGGCAGCTACCGCGTCGAGATCCGCGGTTTTCCGAACATGAGCTGCGAGCTCGAGTTCGAAGACGAGCACGGCGACCACGCCGTCGGCGGTGTCATTCTCACGGCGACGAAGATCGTCAATGCAATCCCCGCGGTCTGTGCCGCACCGCCGGGAATCCTCAAGGCGACCGAGCTTCCCCTGATCACCGGGAGGGGCCTGTATCGGGAGCGCGCATGAACTGGAGAAAGGACGCCAGCCGCGCGCGGCGTCTGGCCCGGCGCTACGCAGTCACGGATGGCTCCAAGTTCCGCCTGAAGAACTTCGACCCGGGCGATACCGCGCACCTCGGAGCTGAAGACAAGCCCCGCGCCAAGGAAGGCCTGGCTGCGGGCATCGAGCTGCTGACGGAGCTCCAGAACCGGCTTTACGCAAACGACACGTGGTCGATCCTCCTCATCTTCCAGGCGATGGACGCAGCGGGCAAGGACAGCGCCATCAAGCACGTGATGTCGGGCGTCAACCCGCAGGGCTGCCAGGTCTACTCGTTCAAGCGGCCGACCTCGATTCAGCTCGACCACGACTACTTGTGGCGCTGCTCCAAGTCGCTACCCGAACGCGGTCGTATCGGCATCTTCAACCGCAGCTACTACGAAGAGACTCTCGTCGTCCGGGTACACCCGGAGCTACTCCAACAGCAGAAGCTTCCCCCGGAGCTGATCGGCAAGAAGATCTGGGCAGAGCGCTTCCGCGACATCCGCCACTACGAGCGCTACCTGGGACACAACGGCATCATCGTTCGCAAGTTCTTCCTGCACGTTTCCAAGGAGGAGCAGCGTAGGCGCTTCCTCGAGCGGATCGACAACCCGACGAAGAATTGGAAGTTCTCGAGCGCCGACCTCGACGAGCGTGCCCACTGGGACGACTACATGCACGCCTACGAAGAGACGATCCGCCATACCGCATCCAAGCACGCGCCCTGGTACGTCGTCCCCGCCGACAACAAGTGGTTCACGCGCCTCGTCGTGGTCGCGACTCTCATCGACGCGCTCGACCGACTCGATCTCGCCTATCCTGAGCTCGACGATACGGAGAAGGACGGGCTCGCCGCTGCGCGCCGCCGCCTCACCGACGAGCCCTGAGAACTCGTTGCTTTCTTCGCGGCGACGATCTGTCAGGCTCTCCCCATGAGCGGTCTGCGCAACCTCGTGGTGGTCCTCGGCGACCAGCTCGACGACGATTCCGCCGCCTTCGACGACTTCGACAACGAACGCGACCACGTCTGGATGGCGGAAGTCGACGACGAGTCGACGCACGTCTGGACACACAAGCAGAGGATCGCCCTGTTCCTCTCGGCGATGCGTCACTTCCGCGATCGGCTCCGCAAAGCCGGTCGCACGGTCGACTACACCGAGCTCGGCGACGACCGCGAGGCCACGTCGCTGGGCGCTGCGCTCGAGCAGTCGGTGCGCGCCGGCCGACCACAGCGGGTGATCGTCGTCGAGCCCGGCGAATGGCGCGTCCGTCGGCTGTTGGAGAGAACGGCGAAGGATCTCGGCGTCGAGCTCGAGGTGCGTACCGACCGCCACTTCCTCTGCACGGCAGAGGAGTTCGCCGAGCATGCGGACGGCCGCAAGCAGCTTC
>CALJUJ010000678.1 GCA_937975525.1 uncultured bacterium | reverse complement strand
GTCGGCACTTGCGGTGCCGCGCGGCGCCGTCCGCGTCGCGGGCGGAAGCAGCAGTCGCTCCAAATGGATCGAGGTCTCCGGCGTCGACCTACAGGCGTGCCGCCGCCGCCTGGCGGAGCTGGCGGACAGCGTTGACATCGCATCGGCGGGTGGTTAGCTCCGGACACATCCGCAGAGGAGGCGCACGCCATGCCGATTTACGAGTACCGCTGTTCGAAGTGCGGCGAGTTCGAGACGATGCAGAAGATCACCGATCCGCCTCTGCAGAAATGCCCGAAGTGCCGGCGCAAGGTCACCAAGTTGATCTCCAACACCTCCTTCCAATTGAAGGGCAGTGGTTGGTACGTCACCGACTACGGCAAGAGCGGCGGTGCCGCGGCCGCGAA
Source organism: uncultured bacterium (assembly GCA_937975525.1). Taxonomy (GTDB): domain Bacteria; phylum Desulfobacterota; class Binatia; order HRBIN30; family HRBIN30; genus CALJUJ01. The sequence continues at coordinate 1,417 of CALJUJ010000678.1, read as the reverse complement.
GAAGGACGACTCCAGCTCGGATTCGGCTGCGGCGAGCAGCGCCGGCGACGGCGAAGCCAAGACCAAGAGCAAGACGAAGACGAAGGATACGAAGGCTGCCTGACATGTGTCGGGCAGATCGAAGCTAGAGGCCGCCGCGGGTTTCCGCGGCGGCCTTTTTCGTTGTAGGCCAGATGCGTGAAGCGGAATCCCGTGTGCGTCGGCATCGACACCGGCGGTACGTTCACCGATCTCATCGCCGTCGGCCCCTTCGGCATTCGCACCCATAAGCTGCTGTCGACTCCCGACGATCCCGCGCGCGCCGTGCTCGCCGGGCTGCGCGAGCTGCTCGGCGACGACGTGGCCGCCGTCGTCACCTACGGATCCACCGTCGCCACCAATGCGCTGCTCGAGCGCAAGGGCGCCCGCGTCGCGTTGCTGACGACCGCCGGATTCGAGGATGTCATCGAGATCGGTCGCCAACAGCGCCCGCATCTCTACGATCTCGAGCCGCAGCGCCCGCCGCCGCTCGTCGCGCGCGCCGACCGTATCGGCGTCGCCGAGCGCATGCGGTTCGATGGAAGCGCGAAGCAGGCGTTGCGCCGCGACGAGGTGCGGCGCACGCTCGCGCGGCTCGCCCGGCGCCGGCCCGAGTCGGTCGCCATCTGCCTGCTGCATGCCTACGCGAACGGTGCCCACGAGCAGATGCTGGCCGAGGCGGTCGCCGCGACGGGGCTGCCCTGCACCGCCTCGCATGCGCTCGTCGGCGAGTACCGCGAGTACGAACGCACCAGCACCGCGGTCGTCAATGCCTACGTCGCCCCCGTCATGCAGCGCCACCTCGATCGCCTACAGCAGGGGCTCGGCTGCGACCGTCTGCGCGTGATGCAGTCGAACGGCGGTGCGATCACCGCCGAGCTCGCGGCCCGCGAGGCCGTGCGCACCGTGCTCTCGGGGCCGGCGGGTGGCGTCATCGGCGCATGGGAGGCGGCGCGCGGATCGGGCATCGAGCGCATCATCACGTTCGATATGGGCGGCACGTCGACCGACGTCAGCCTGCTCGACGGCGGCCCGGCTCAACGCACCGACGGCGAGATCGGCGGCTCGCCGATTCGTGTGCCGGCGCTCGATATCCATACGGTCGGCGCCGGCGGTGGGTCGATTGCCTACGTCGATCCCGGCGGCGCCCTCAAGGTCGGCCCCGAGAGCGCCGGCGCCGATCCGGGGCCGGCCTGCTACGGACGCGGCCGGTTGCCGACCGTTACGGATGCGAACGCCTGCACCGGTCGTCTCGTCGCCGATGGATTTCTCGGCGGCCGAATGCAGCTCGACGGCGAGCGTGCGACGCGTGCGCTGGCGACGATCGCCAACGCACAGCAGCCGAAGACGGAGCGCGCCGCCGAGGGCGTGCTGAGGGTGGTCAACGCCGGCATGGAGA
>CALJUJ010000677.1 GCA_937975525.1 uncultured bacterium | reverse complement strand
GTCGAGCTGCGCCGCTGTGGCCGCGCCGCCGTCGCCTGTGAGGCCGCTGCTGCCGCCGGTGCCGGCGAGGGTGGTGATGATGCCGGTGCTGACATCGACCTTCCGGACGACGTGGTTCATCGTGTCGGCGACGTAGAGAATCCCGTTGGAGCCGACGGCGACGTCGCTCGGCGTGTCGAGCTGCGCGGCCGTCGCCGGGCCGCCGTCGCCGGCGTAGCCCGGCCGGCCCGTCCCGGCGATCGTGTAGATCATCCCGTCGACGTCGACCATGCGAATGACGTGGTTGCCGGTGTCGGCGATGAAGATGCGATCCTGGTCGTCGACGACGAGCCGGCCGGCGGGTGGTGCCGCCTGGCCGATCGGTGAGCTCAGCTCGGCCTCCGTGGCCGGGCCACCGTCGCCGTCGTAGCCGGCATCGCCGGTGCCGCAGATCGTTTCGATCATGCCGTCCGGCGTCAGCCGGCGGACGCGGAAATTCGCCTGATCGGCGATGATGACGTTGCCGTGCGAATCGATCGCCACGGCGCTCGGCAGGTCGAGCTTGGCGCTGTTCCCGGGGCCGCCGTCGCCACCATAAGAGCGGGCGCCGGTGCCGGCGAGGTTCTCGACGAAGCCGGTCTCGAAGTCGAGCCGCTTGACGAGGCTGTTGTGCCAGGCAGCGATGATCATCCGGCCTTCGCGGTCGAAGGTGACGTTCGTCGGGTGGTTGAAGCGAATCTCGAGCGCCGGCCCGTCGGGAGCATCGCCGAGCTCGCCGGTGCCGGCCACCGTCTCGACGACGTCGTCGACGATGCGGCGGATGCGGTGGTTGTTCCAATCCGCGAGATACAGCCGTCCGTCCGGACCGTAGGTCACGTCCTGGGGAAGGTACAGCGAGGTCGCGAGCGGATCGCCGCCGTCGCCGTTGAGGCCGGCGATGCCGTTGCCGGCGACGGTACGGATCCGCGGCAGCGGACAGCCCTGCAGGCCGCTACCGACGGAGATGAGGATCTCGTCGACCGTGACCATGCCGTCGAGGCTGTCGTCGAAGATCCGGCAGCGCTCGACAGGTTCCTCGCCGAGTGCGAGGTTGATGCCCAGAAGGATCTCGTCGACGGTCACCGTGCCGCTGCCGTCGCAGTCGCCGGTGCACGAACCTGCTACGACGCCGCGGGGCGATGCGACGCCGAGGACGAACGACAGGGCGATCGCGTAGGTGAAGGCTGTGCGAAGAGGCATCCGTAACTTCCTTTCCGGGTCGGCGCATCCGATGGCGCGAGGCGCGCGGGCCGTAGCACGTCGCGCGGTTCGCACCTCACGAAGAGTATTCCGAGTCGGAAATGCGTTCAATCCAGTATTCCTACTCGTCGGGCTACTCGCCGCCGTCGCCGAGCCGCTGCCGATCGCCGCACATGGCGGCCGCGTGCCGCTCTCCGATTGGGGGGCGTTCGACCCGCCGACCGCACGCTGCCAGCGTACGCTGCTCGTAGCGACACAACGTTGCGCCCGCAACGCCTGGGAGATCCGCCGCAAGTGTCGCGCCGCGCAGTACGCCGGAGAGTCCTGCGACGAAGCCCGAACCGACGCCGCCGTGGTCGCCGTGCGCCGCGCCGCGCTCGACCTCGTCGATGTGCACTGCAACGAGCGTCAGCTCGCCGAGCTCGGATTCCTGGGGCAGTTCGACGTGCAGACCGACGTCATTTCCGCGTGCCGGTCGTGGGAGGACCTCATGGAGTCGGCGGTGTTCGCCGTCGCCGTCGGGAGCGGCGCTGCCTGCGTGCGCAAGGCCGAGCGAGCGCTCACCGGCGCCGCGGGGCGTCTATTCGATCGCTGGAGCCGGTCGTTGCGCTTCCTGGCAACGCACCCGGCGACCCCGGAGCAGAAGGAGGTCCGCGTCGGCGGCGACGAGGCGCGCGCCGCCACGCTCGCCGCGCGCCTCGTCGCCGAGCTCCATCCGTCCTGCGGCAACGACGCTACCCGGCGACTGAGCCGCATCACCGACCTGGCGGTGTGCGTGCCGGCGAGCATCTCCGTGCAGGAGCGCGTGATCTGCCCCGAGCCCATCTGCGGCAATGGGCTCGTGGAGCCCGGCGAGATCGACGACGCCTGCCCTTCGGAATGAGCGACGGAACGCGCGTCCGGGCCCGATGGCGGACCGACGGTGTGCTCAGGAGCCGACGGCGGCGAGGGAGCGTTCGTGGATCTCGGTACGGTTGTCGCGGACCCGGCGGGTTCCCGTCGATACCGACTTCACGCGGCCGCTCATCCACGCACCGCCGTCGGGATCCTTGAGAACCTCGCCGACGCGTGCGGTGTGGTAGATCTCGAGGTCTTCCGCAGCCGCCGCGAGGAACAGCTCCGGCGCCGGGACGTCCATGCACGCGAGCGCGTCGAGCACCTGCCCGGCGGCGAAGTCGAAGCGCGGACGGATCGTGCTCGGCTCGCCGGTGCGCGGGCACAGCGCTGCGTCGAGGGCGAGCACCTGCAGCGCCCGCGGCAGGCGGTCTTCGGCGCCGGCTTCCAGGATCAAGCGCGTCAGCGTCGCGCGGATCGTCGCGTACATCCGCTCGTGCTGAGCCAGGAAGTGGAGGTAGAGATCGGCGCGGCGCTCGTAGCCGGCCATGCGGTTGCGCAGCGGCTCGTCGTCGATCTCGCCGGCGAACTCGGCGACGAGATCGTGCAGCACGTTGCGCAGGAGCTTGGAGACGCTCACGCGGCCATCGAAGGCGAGGTCGCGGATCGTGTACGGCAGCACGTGGCCGCGCGAGAACATCACGTGGGCGGCGACGAGGAAATAGCCCTCCTCGCCCTCGGCGCGCGGGAACGTGTGGCAGCCGACGACGTACTCGCCCTTGGCCTTACCGTAGCCGGCGACCGGCAGCGCCTCGATCCGATACTCCTCGCGCCGGTCGTAGAACTCGGTGCCCGGCAGCAGCGTGTAGGCGAAGATGTTGATGTTGGGAAAGACCGTGAACAGGTGGTCGAGGTTCTTCTCGAACTCGGCGAGGGTGTCGCCGGGGAGGCCCCAGATCAGCTCGGCGACCACCGGCACGCCCTCGGCGGCGAGCGCCTTGACGACCGGCTCGTAGTCGTTGGCGCGCATGTTCGTGCGGTGCGCGAGCTCGAGCGCCTTCGGCGTGAGCGTCTGCAGCGCGAGGTGGTAGTGCCATAGCAACCCGGCGTCGTGCAGCATGCGGACGATGCCCTGCACGCGCTTGTTGTGGTTCTTCGACCACGACGTCGCGAACGTCTGCGGCAGTCCGGTGCGCCGGCGCAGGTCGATGATCAACTGCGCCTTGTCGACGTCCTCGCGCAGCGCGCCGAAGTTCGAATCGCACAACCAGATGTCCTGGATCCCGCCGGCGACGAGCGCATCCAGATCGGCACGGATGCGATCGATCGAGAACTGGTACATCTTGGTGCCGATCGCGCCGGTGCCCCACTCGCAGAAGGAGCAACGATACGGACAGCCGCGACTCGTCTCGTACGCCACCTGGCGGTAGAGCGGACGACCCTCGTCGTCACGAAGCGGCACGACCTCGAGCGCCGACGGCAGCTCGTCGAGCGCCTCGCGGCGCGGACGCCCCGGGGTCTTCACGACGCTGCCCGCCTCGACGAAGGCGAGTCCGGCGATGTCCTTCCAGGCAGGACGCGACGGCGCGTCCAGCCATTCGCAAAACGTCTGCTCGCCCTCGCCGAGCACGACGACGTCGATCGCCTCGTCCTGGAGGAAGTCCTCGGCACGCTGCACGTGCGGTCCTCCGGCGACGACCGTCAGCCCCGGCACGGCCTTCTTGGCGACGCGGACGAGATCGAGGAACTCGGCGACGTTCCAGGTGTAGCAACTCAGCGCCAGCACCGGCTGGAGGCCGGCGGCGACGGCGCTCTCGGCGTGCGGGCGCACGTGCTCGACCCAGGCGCCCGCGAGCCACTGATCGATCTCGTCGGCGTGCAGGAAGTGAACGAGCTCGACCTCGGTGTCCGCGGCGGTCGACCCGTGACGCAGGTAGTAGGCCTTCAGCGCACCCGTCGTCAGCGGCGGTGCACAGAACTGGTCCGTGTTCATACTGAGGAGCCACACGGGTCGCTTCATAGGGGGCTATGTCTCGCAAGGAACGGCAGCCGGCGCAACTGGGGCGTGGGCCTCAGAGCCCGACGATGCCGAGGTCGCCGGGCAGCGCCGCCTGCGCCACCACGACCAAATGCTGGGGGTGGCTCGGGGAGAAGACCTGGGTTCGTCGCGCCAGGTCGGCGAGCGCGCGGAACCCCGCCGCCGCGCGCTCGTCGTCGAAATTGACGAACAGATCGTCCGCGATGAACGGTAGCGGCTCGACCTTCTCCAGCTGGAGCTCGACCGCCGCCAGGCGGAGCGCCAGGAACAACTGGTCGCGGGTGCCGTCGGAGAGCGCATCGACGCCGAGCAACTCGCCGCTCGCCCGGCGGGCCAGCAGCACCGGCGGGTCGGCGTCGGTATCGGGCAGCAGCTCGACGAAACGCTCGACGGTGAGCAGGCGGAACAGACGCGTGGCATGCACCAACAGGGGATTCTGGTGCTCGGCACGATAGCGATCGATCGCCCAGCGCAGGAGTCGTGCTTCCAGCCACGTGTCGAGATAGTCGCTGGCCGTCGCCGCCAGCTCGGCGATGGCCGCCTGCCTTTCTCGTTCGGCCTGCTCCGCCGGGCTACCGTCGACGTCGCCGCCGGCGACCGCCTGCAACGCGTCCGTCGCTGCGCGTGCATCGGCGACGGCGCCCTCGTACCGCGCTCGCTCCTCGTCGAGCTCGGCTTGTATCTCGCCGAGCCGCAGCGCGCGCGCTCGTTCGTCGAGCGCCTCGACGCGTGCGCGTAGCCCCTGCGGATCGTCGCTGCCGGCGACTTCGTGCAGCTGCTTCTCGACGTCGGCGAAGCGCTCGCGCAGGGATTGCTCCCGAGCGGCCACCGTGCGCGCCTCGGCGAGCGCGTGGCGCAGCGAGCGCGCGGAGGCGCTGGGGTCGCCGCCGTCCACGTGATCGGGAAAGAGCCGGTGCAGATCCGCCGTCGTCTCGGCGAGGGCGCTCAACTCCGACTCCATCGGCCGGATTCGCTCGACTTCGATCTCGGTCGCCTTGCGCAGCGCCGCTTCGATCGTGGCCATCTGCGCGAGCGCCTCGCGCACGGCCTCCACGCCGATCCCCTCCGGCAGGGCACAAGCAGCGCACGCTCGCGCGAAGGCCTGCTGCCAGCCGGCATGCTCGCGCTCGGCTTCGTCATCGAGCTTGCGCGCTGCCGCCACCTTTTCCTCCAGGTCG
>CALJUJ010000676.1 GCA_937975525.1 uncultured bacterium | reverse complement strand
AGCTCGGGCGGATTCTGGCAACGCGCAGCTCGAGGATCCAGCCTCCAGGCGCTACCCGCCGCCGGGTAGCGCCGTGTCCCTGACAGCTGATCCTTGTCGCGAATGGAGCGACAGCGCGAGATGCGGTGCCGAAGGCGATCTTCTCGAGCCGCCCGCGACTACGGCACGAACGTACGCGGCGCGCGCCAGGGGGCCATCCTCGCCGTGAAGCGTGGGCGCGGCGTCTCGAGCTGCGGCGTCGCGTAGAAGTGGAGGAAGTAGCGGCGGCCGCCTTCCGTGAGGAAACGAAGCTCGCCCCGAGTGCCCCTGCGGTCGAGCTTGGCGACCATGTTGCCGACGTCGTCCGCGATCCAGGCACGCAAGCCCGCGGGAAAGTCGCGGAGTCGCACCAGCGCCCCGATTCGTTCCTCGGTGACCTCGCGGCAGCCATCTTCACATGCCTCCATCTCCACGAAGGCGTCTCGTGCCGCCAGCGAGCCGGTGTCGAGCTCGACCTTCTTCTCCTTCTGGCGCAGCCCGAGGTCCTTCCACAGGCCGGGAACCGAGTCGAAGTAGAGGACCGGATCGCACTCGTCCGGGATGCCGTCGCCGTCCGAATCCGGCTGGTAGGGCTCGCCCCAACCGGTGGTGATGGTGTTGCCATCAGGGCCGAAGATCGTGGTGCCCGGGCCGAACGCGGCGCCTTCGGCCTCGGCTTCGTCGCACTCGTCGCAGGCGTTGCCGATACCGTCCATGTCGGGAAGGTCGTCTTGGTTCGGGTTGGGCACGGCCGGGCAGTTGTCGGTGTCGTTCGGAACGCCGTCGCCGTCGGTGTCGACCTCGCAGGCGTCGCCGTCGCCGTCCATGTCGCTGTCCGCCTGCAGGTAGTTCTTGTCGAACGGGCAGTTGTCCTTGTGGTTCGGGATCGTGTCGCCGTCGAAATCCTCGCACGAGCAGCCCGTGGGCTGGTCGGGGTTGAAGAACGTCTCGCAGCAGTCCTGGTGATTGAGGATGCCGTCGCTGTCCTTGTCGTCGTTCGGGCCGCTCTCGCACGCATCGCCGAAGCCGTTGAGGTTGCTGTCCACCTGGTTGGGGTTGGGTACCTCGATGCAGTTGTCGAGGTTGTCGAGCACCCCATCGTTGTCCGTATCGAGCAGGCCGTCCGGGGTGCCGTCGCAGTCGAGATCGTTGTCGACGACGCCAACCGCCGCCCACGCATTGCGCACGGTGCAGATGTCGCCGATCGTGAAGCTGTTGGTCGCGCTCGCGGTCCAGTGCAGGGCCTTGGCGATCTCCGCGTCGGCGGCCTGCTGGAAGGTGGCGCCCGAAGGCAGCTCGCGCATCACGTCGTACTTGAGCAGCATGGTCTTTTCCTGCCCCATGCCGGTGACGTTGACGCCGTGGAGAAACCCGCCTTCCGCCATGAGGTGGGCCGCCCGGTTGGGGATGCTGCTGTTGCTGTGGACGCCGCCCCAGTCGTTGTTGATGTCCGGCTCGGCCGGACAACCCGTGTAGGAGATGATGCCCGGGCATTCGGGCGGATCCTCGTCGGTCTGGCCGTCGCCGTCGTTGTCCGCGCCGTCCGTCGGGTCTTCGTCCGTGAGTCCATCGCCGTCGTTGTCGATCTCGGTGAACTGGGTCGGCTCGTAGCGGTGGTCTGGATCGCACCACCACTGTGGATTTTGCAGGCTGCGAATCGCGCCACTGCCGTCGGTCTGGTTCTCGCCGATCGTCCAGTTCGGGTTCACGTACATCTCGCGATCCGCGATTGCCGCCATGACGTCGGCGTAGCTCTCGTTGAGAGAGCCAGAGTCGCAGGCGTACACGAGCTTGGAGCTGGTGCCGATCACGCCGTGATTGAATTCGTGCACGATGACGTCGAAATCGACCTGTCCCGGGGAGATCTGCATCGTCTGGCAGTCGTTGGACCAGGAGCTCGCGCCGTCGGTGCGGATGAAGACCTCCAGCCGCGACTTGGCGTTGTCGAACGAGTGACGGCCGAATCGCGTGTGGTACCACTGGTACGTGTTGAGGATGTAGGCGTGGGCGAACACCGCGTCCGTATCCCCGGCGAATGTCGCGTTGAAGCCGGTTTCGTCAGCGATCAACGGATCGTCGGATAGGTCGAAACAGCTGTCTTCGGCGGCGCTGGCCTCGTTCTCGGCATCCTGGAGATCGAATTCGATGCCGGCGAACGCGGCGCCGTGCTCGAGCCCCGAGGGGAGCTTCGCCAAGATGCTGCCGTCCTGCGAATCGACGAAGACTTGCTGGCTCGCGGAGCCGCGCAGGACGACGCGCCAGGCAAGCCGCGGGTTCGACCGCTCGCCGCCGATCAGGCCCGAGTCCCAGACGACGAGGCTCGTCGGCCCGGCCAGACGACCGCCCTCCGCGCGGCGTGCGATCTGCTCCGCAGCCGACTGGTAGATCAACGGCCAGGTCTCGACGGCGACGTCGGGGAGCAGGCTGGCTACCGCGCTGACGACGTCGTTGCCGTCGAGTCCGACGACGAGCTCGCCGCCGACGACTTCGAGCCCGTTGTACGTTTGGTAGAAGCGCACCGTGTCGAGGTCGCCACTGGTCACCCGCCGAACCAGCAGGGCGCGGTCGTCGTCGTCGCGATCGTAGAGGTCCGGGAAGCGATCGAGGAAATGGCGAGCTCGATCGATGCTGGTGCGTCCCTCCGTCGGGATGCGGCCGCGCACGCCGCTGGCGATCCCGTTGCGGAACGACAGCTCGGCCGCGGTCGTCGACGCGGCGCAGAGGAGAGGGAGCTCGTCACACGAGGATCCGGCGCGGCGGCAGGCGCCGTCGGCGCAGGTGCCGGCGTCCGTGCAATGCGCGTCGTTGCAGATCGCTCCCTCGGCCTCGTGGCGGCACGCGCGATCGCAGCAATCGCCAGCGTCGAGATTGCCGTCGTCGCATTCTTCGCCGGCCTCGAGGACGCCGTTGCCGCAGGCCGCACGCGTGCAGCTCTCGCGGCGCGGCGCTTTCCGGCCCAGGACCCGTCCGGCTCGGTTGGTCGCCAGGGAATCGTTCGGAAACACGGCACACAACGTTTCTCTGCCGATGGTCAGCCGCACCTCGATCACGCTTTGTGCGTTGTCGACGGCGAACGGCCAGCTTCTGCCGTAGATGGACAAGCGCCCCCCGCGTCGCCCCGGCCGGATCGAAACGCTGCGGATGCCGCCGTCGCGACTGCGGTCGCGATAGCGGTACCCACGGCTGCCCGCCGGACGGCCGGAGCCGGTCCAGTTTTCGGGTGGCAGAAACATGCGGCCCGTGGAGCCGAAGCCAGCGCCCGCTCCGGTGATCTCCACCGTTGCGCCGTGGCGTCGGGGATCCGGCAGGATTTCCAGGTCGATGTTCGGCTCGTTGAAGGCGCGGAAGGTGCCGGCGCG
>CALJUJ010000675.1 GCA_937975525.1 uncultured bacterium | reverse complement strand
GCCACATGGTCTACAGCAACAAGGGTCCGGGGTACCTGGGCTATCTCAACGACCTCACCGGTCGCCGCGTCGAAGCCGTCGCCAGCTACCTCGCGCTCGTCCGTCGGCAACCCGAGAACGACTCGGCCTGGTACAACCTGGCCGCGATCGCCGTCGAGGAGGGCCAGCCGACCAACGCGGCCTACGCCATCGAACGGGTCCTCGAACGAGCGCCCGGCGACGCCGCAGCCCTCGCGCTCGCCGAGCGCGTCGAGGGCATCGAGCGGACGTCGCCGCCGCCGCCGAAGACGCGGCGTATCTGCCGCCGGGCGCGCCGGGAGTTCAGCGACGGCGATGCAGCGGCCGCCATCGCGCGGCTGGGCGCGGCCGCCTGGCTCGATGAAGCCTCGCCGCTGCCGCATCACTTCCTCTCCAACATTCATTACCTGGCCGGTCGGCCGGCCAAGGCGCTCGAGCACGCACGCGCTGCGCTCGAACGGGCGCCGAACAACCCGATGTACCGCCGCAATGTCGCCGCCCTCGAGCACGACGCCGCACCTGAAATGGAGGAGGCAGCCAGATGAACCGATCGACGACGGGTACTCCTGCACCCATCGAGCTTGATGCCCGACCCGCTTTCGACGTAGCTCGGGCTTCGATGAGAAACCTTCGATTCCTGGCCACCCTGCTCGCTCTCGTCGCGCTGCCGCTCGGCGGCTGCCAACCGGACCAGCCCGACGGACGCGTTCTGGTCCTCGGTTTCGACGGTATCGATCCGCGCGCCATCGAGCTGCTGACGTCGGAAGGCAAGATGCCGAACTTCGCGAAGCTGCGACGCGACGGCGCCTACGGCAAGCTGATCAGCAGCAAGCCGATGCTCAGCCCGATCATCTGGACGACGCTGGCGACCGGGCAACCGCCGGCCGAGCATGGCATCGGCCACTTCGTCGCCGTCAACGAGAAGACGGGCGAACAATTGCCGGTGACCAGCCAGATGCGCCAGCGCGAGGCGATCTGGAACATCGCCTCCAACGCGGGCCGCAAGGTCGGTGTCGTCGGCTGGTGGGCAACCTGGCCGGCCGAGTCGGTGAACGGCACGATCGTCAGCGATCACACCTGCTACCACTTCCTCTTCGAAGCGGGCATGAGCGGTGCGTCCGACAAGACCGGCATCATCTCGCCCGCGGCGCGGGAGGTCGCACTCGCCCCGCTGATCCGACGGCCCAAGGATCTGTCGCTGGAGGACGTGAAGCCGTTCGTGAACGTCAGCGCCGACGAGTTCGACCGGCCGTTCGAGTTCGACGACGACCTGAGCCACTTCAAGTGGGCCCTGGCGACGGCGCAGAGCTACACCGCGATCGGCAAGCACCTCTGGCGCACGGAGAATCCGGACCTGCTGCTCGTATACGTCGAAGCGACGGATTCCAGCGCCCATCTGTTCGGACATCTGTTCCGCGCCCAGGGCCTGGCCGGCGAGCTGGCGCAACAGCACGCGCGCTTCGGCAACACGGTGGAGGCGATGTACCTGTATGCCGACGAGATTCTCGGCGAGTACATGGCCCTCGTCGACGACGACACGACGCTCGTCGTTCTCTCCGACCACGGCTTCGATCTCGGCGTGCTGCCGGACGATCCGAGCAAGACGCGCGACATGCGCCGCGTCAGCGAGAAGTTCCACAACATCGAGGGCGTCCTCTATCTGTACGGCAACCACGTGAAGAAGGGAGCCGCCCTGGAGCGGCCGCGGCTGCTCGACGTGACGCCGACGCTGCTGACCCTCGCCGGCTTGTCGCCGGCTCGCGACATGCCTGGACGCGTGCTCGGAGAGGGACTCGATCTCGCGGTTCCCGAGCGCACGGTCGCCAGCTACGAGGCGTCCGCACGCGTGGCCGGCAGTGCCGCCGATCCGTCGGTCGACCCGGCGATCCTCGAGCGCCTGCGGGCCCTCGGCTATCTCGACACCGAATCGCCGAGGGGCGATCGGAATCTCGCCGCCGTGCTCTTCGAGGAAGGACGTTTCGCCGACGCCGTCGAGGCCTATGCGGAGCTCGTCGCCGCGAACCCGGACGACGGCAGCCTGCGAGCGAGCCTGGCGGGCGCGCTCGGCGCGCTCGGGCGCTACGACGAAGCCCTGCTGGAGCTCGATCGTGCGATCGAGCTCCAACCGCTGAACCCCGAGGCTTACCACAACCGGGGTGCCGTCCAGGAGAAGCGCGGCAATCGCACCGAGGCGATCGCCCAGTACGGCCTGGCTCTGCGCTACAACCCGCAGTACCAACCATCGCTCGACGCACTGGTGCGACTGACGGGCTCGGCGCGCGTCAACGAGCCGAAGTCGGAGTCCGAGCAGCGCGCATCCGAGCTGGCCCAACAGGCGGGAGAGGCAGCCCGCCGCGGCGACTCCGCCGCGGCGATGAAGTACCTCGACGAGGCCGAGAGCCTCGCGCCCGACTACGCGTCGGTCCACCAGCACCGCTCGAACGTCGCCTTCCTGATGGGCGACTTCGAGGCGGCCAAGGAGGCGCTCCGCAAGGCCCTCGAGATCGAGCCGGACAATGCGCTGTTCCGCTCGAATCTCCGCAATCTCGAGCAACGCACCGAATAGGCAGCTCCGTCGGGTGACACCCCTGCAAGTCTCCCACAACTCGCAAGATTCAGCCCGAACACGGACTGGATCTCAGCTTAGGGGCGCATTTCTGCCGGCGGAAACGTGGCCGTAGGCCTGCTCCGCCTCGCGCAGCACGTGGGCACCGTCGTCTCGTTCGATCGATCGATGACGCCCGCGAGCTCCGAGTCCCCGCCGAAACCGCTCCACATAGACACGACTGCCGACGGCGACGCACTCGCTCCAGCGCGGCTCGCGTTCCACACGCCGAAAGCGCAGCGCCGTCTCGATCCACTCCCGGTGAATGTCGGCCAGGTCACGTAGCTCGACGTCGAGCGCTTCCGCCAGCGCGGCGCGGTCGACGATACGGTAGCGCTCGCGCTCTCGTTGGATCTCGTGGTAGCCGCCGACCTCCCAGTCCTCCGGGTCGGCAACGGCGCCGGCACGCACCAGGTTGAGGTCGACGTAGACCAGGCAGCGCGCAAGATGCTCGCCGGTCTCGACGGCGGTGGCGTGGTACGGATCCCCCCAGAAGGCGCCGCTGCGGTGCTTGCGACGGTTGTACGCCTGAGCGACGGCCCCTTCGATGAGGTGCATACTCGCGGCAACCTCGCCTCGACCGCGGTCACGGACGATGAGATGGACGTGGTTGGACGTCGCCGTGTAGTCGAGCACGCAAAGGCCGTAGCGCTTGCAGGCTTCGAAGAGCAAGCGGCGCCAAAGGAGCCGGTCACGGGCGAACTAGAGGAGGAACTGCCGCCGGCGGCAGCGCCGGGACAGGTGCCAGACCTGCC
>CALJUJ010000674.1 GCA_937975525.1 uncultured bacterium | reverse complement strand
CCGCCAAGGCATCGAGAACGAGGCCCACCTGGTCGTCGACGGCGCGCACCTTCGCAGCGTACGCCAGGTGGGCTTCCGGGCGCCCGCCACCGCTCTCCGCACGGAACAGCTCGCGGTAGGCGGGAAGCGCCGGCGCCGGATCGTCGAGGTCGCGGAACTGGAGGAACAAGAAGAACGATTGCGGCTCGAGACCGCGCGCTACGTGGAATCGGTGCCACTCCAGCCATAGACGGGTCGTCGCTGCCACGCGCACCGCGTCACGCGCGTTTTCGACGTAGACGTCGAAGCCGTCGGCAAACCCACGCAACGGGCGCAGCGCGCGATCGGCGACGACCGCTGCGGTATCGTAGCCTGCCGTCTTCAGTAGCTCCGCCAGGGTGACGACCTCGCGCGGCAGCCGTGTTTCCCGCGAGAGATTCGTGCTCTCGATCCCGTGCCGCGACGGGTACTGCGCGGTGAGCAGCGATGCATTCCCGGGCACGCTCCAGGCGCTGGTCGACCAAGCGGTGTCGAAGCGGGCCCCCTCGGCGGCGAGGCGATCGATGCGCGGCGTCGTCGGCAGCGGCTGCCCGTAGGCACCGACGAAGTCGGCGCGCAGCCCGGCGACCGACATCACGAGAACGTTCGGCGCCGTCGACGCCGTCGCGGCGTCAGCGCCGGTCACGGTACCGCCGTCGCGCTTCATCAGCACGAAGTCGAGCGCCGCCGTCGCGGTCTTCGACGCTCGGAACAAGTACTTCATCGGCTTGCGCGAGGTGACATCGCGAATCTCCTCGGTCGGGACGCTTGCCGGGTCGAGGATCAGCTCGGCCGCGACGCGGAAGCGTTCCGGTGGCGACGTCACCAGCAACTGAAAGACCGGATGGTCTTGCTCGATCTGGAAGACGCTGCCGCGCGCGACGGAGACGACGGTCGTCGCGGCGACGCAGCAACCCACGAAGATTCGCAACCAGGGGAGACGAATGCGCATGCGGCGGAATCTTCCTCGTCGCCGCGTGCAGTGCAACGGTAGCACCGCAAACGGTCGGGGCGCGGCCGCCCGTCGCTGCCCTCTCGGCGCCGAGCAACGGCTACCGCACGCGCCGCCTTCCGACTTGACTCCGCGAGGCTGGCTGGGCGAAGGGATGCCGATGCCGACCAGCACGCCGAGCGAGTCCGCGCACCGCCCAGCCGGCGCGCGGCGCGATCTGCGCTTCGTCGTGATCGGTGCCGGGATGTCCGGAATCCTGGCTGCCATCAAGCTACGCGAGGCGGGCTACGACGACGTCGTCGTCTACGAAAAGGCGGATTCTCTCGGCGGCACCTGGCGGGAGAACACCTACCCCGGCATCGCCTGCGATGTTCCTTCGCACTTCTACAGCTACTCGTTCGCGCTCAATCCGGAATGGAGCCGGCAGTTCGCGCCCGGCGCGGAGATCGCCGCCTACTTCCGCGACGTGGCTCGCCGCCATCGCGTCGACGAGTGCATACGCTTCGGCAAGGAGATCACCGCCTGCCGATTCGCCGACGGGCGCTGGCACATCGACGCCGCCGACGGCACGCGCGACGAGGCCGACTTCGTCATCGCTGCCACCGGCGTGCTTCATCACCCAGCAGTGCCCGCGTTCGACGGCATGGAGACGTTCGGCGGCAACGCGTTCCACAGCGCACGATGGGACCACTCCGTCGCCATCGACGATCGCCGCATCGGCATCGTCGGTACCGGATCGAGCGCGGTGCAGATCGTCACCGCCGTGATCGACCGTGTCGCACACCTGACTCTCTTTCAGCGGACGCCGCAGTGGATCAGCCCGATCGAGAACCCCGCTTACGAGGAGGCCGAGAAGGCGCACTTCCGCGACCATCCGGAGGCGATGGAGGCGATTCGTCGCGAGGTGGCGACGGCGTTCATCGACAGCTTTTCGAATCATCTTTCCGACATGGACTCGCCACAGCTCGAGGCGATTCATGCGTTCTGTGAGGCGCACCTCGAGGAAAGCGTGCGCGATCCCGTCCTGCGCGAGAAGCTGCGCCCCAACTATCGTGCGGCATGCAAGCGCCTGGTGCTCTCGACCGGCTTCTACGCTGCCATCCAACAGCCCCACGCCGAGTTGGTGACCGATGCCATCCAACGGGTCGAGCCGCGCGGGGTCCGCACGGCCGACGGCAGGCTCCACGAGCTCGACGTCCTGGTGTTGGCCACGGGTTTTCGCGTCGACCGCTTCTTGCGCCCGATCCGAGTGCATGGGCGCGACGGGGTCGAGCTCGACCGCGCCTGGGAGAAGGGACCGCACGCCTACCTGGCGATGTCGATGCCGGGGTTCCCCAACCTCTTCCTGCTCAACGGGCCGAACGGCCCCGTCGGCAACTTCTCGCTGATCGAGGTGGCCGAGTTGCAGGTCGCCTACATCCTCCAACTCGTCGACGAGGTGCGCAGGGGAGGTTGCCGCGAGATCTGCGTCTCCGCAGAGGCGATGGCGCGCTTCGACGAAGAGCGCGCAGCCGCCGCGCGCAACACGATCTGGGCGAGCGGGTGCCGCAGCTGGTACATCGGCGACGACGGCCTGCCGACGGCGTGGCCATGGACCTACGACCGCTTTCGAGAAGAAATGCGCCAACCTCGCTCCGACGACTTCGAGCGTCGCTGAGCACAACACGGATTCGCCATGCCTCCCCTCGCCTGCCCTCCCCAAACGCCGGTGATCATCGGCGCCGGCTTCGCCCAGGACCACGCTGACGATCCGGCACGCAGCCCCGAAGCGTTCGAGCTGATGGTCGCAGCCGTCCGCGCCGCCGCGACCGACGCCGGCGTCGACGGCTCCGTGCTCGAGCAGATCGAATCGATCGCCATCCCCCAGGGGCTCTGGCAGTACCGCAACCCCGGCCGCCTCGTTGCCGCGGCCCTGGGCTGCCCGCAGGCGCAGACGATCGTCTCCGACCTCGGCGTCCTGCAGCTCACGCCGTTCGACGAGCTCTGCCGCGCGATCGCCCGCGGCGAGCGGAATCTCGGAGTCGTGGTCGGCGGCGAAGCCAAGTACCGCGATCTCCGCAGCCGCATCACCGGCACTCCGGCACCGGAAACGCAGCAGGGCGACGACGTGCCGGCCCCCGACGTCCGCCTGTCGTCATCCGACCCGTTCGCGTCCGACCTCGAGAGCGAGCGCGGCCTGCAGTCGCCGATCGCGTTGTTCGCGATCATCGAATCGGCCCTCCGCCATGCCAGCGGCAGGACGGTCGCCGAGCACCGTGATGCGGTCGCCGAGCTCTACGCCGAGCTCAGCCGCGTGGCCGCAGCCAATCCGCACGCCTGGTCGCGGACGCCGGTAGCGGCCGCCACCATCCGCGACGCCGGCGACGGCAATGCCATGCAGGCGTTTCCGTACACGAAGCTCCACTGCAGCCAATGGAACGTGAACCGCGCCGCCGCGGTGCTGGTGTGCTCGGTCGAGCTCGCCGAGCGCGCCGGGATCCCCAGCGACCGCTGGGTGTTTCCCCTGGCTGCGGCCGAATCGCACCACGTCGTCGTCCTCGCGCAACAGCGGCGGCTCGCCAGCCATCCGGGAACGATCGTCGCCGGACGCCGAGCCATGCAGCTCGCGGGCATCACCCCCGACGCGATCGACGCCGCCGAGCTCTACAGCTGCTTTCCCGCCGCCTTGCAGTCGTTCGCGCGCGACCTCGAGATCCCGCCCGGCCGGCCGCTGTCGGTGACCGGCGGCATGCCGTTCGCGGGCGGTCCGTTCAACCATTTCGCGATCGAGGGCGTTGCGCGCATGACCGAGGTCCTGCGTGATCGCGCTCGCTCCAGTACGCGCGCCGTGGGCATCGTCGCCAATCTAAGCGGCATTTTCGGCAAGCAGGCGTGCACGCTGCTGTCGACGGCGGCCAACGAGAACGGCTACCGGTATGGCGACCTCGGCCCGAGCGGGGCGCAGCGTGGTGTGGCAGAGGGGCGCTCGGCTGCCTGCGGTCACCATCCGCGCCCAGCCGG
>CALJUJ010000673.1 GCA_937975525.1 uncultured bacterium | reverse complement strand
GGGGGGGGGGGGGGGGGGGGGGGGGGGGGGGGGGGGGGGGGGGGGGGGGGGGCAGGAATACGTGCGTGATCTTCTCGGATGTCTCGCGGACCACCTGCACGAAGTAGTCGCTGATGGTGTCCGAAGCGATCTCCAGCCCCGTGGTCAGCGTGTCGTCGCTGAAGTTGATGGGCTGCATTCCGGCATCGACTCGATACATGCCGTCCGGCGAGTGCGCGATGATCCGCCCATCGACGATCTCGGAGATGGCCTCCGGCCCGCTCACGCCGCTCCCAAGTTCCTTGGGGTTCAGATCCGGCAGGCCCGTCGCAAAGTCGCCCACGCATTCCCACATCCCCCTCTCGGTGCCGATGATCAGCGATCCGAGCGACGTTCGGCGCAGGGCCGTGATGGGAGAGCCCACGCGGCCGCCGAGAGCCACCTGAATCACGTACGCCTTCCCGGGCGAGTTGACCGCCGCCGTGTTCCAGTCGAGCGGATCATCGACCGCCGAGAAGTGCAGATCGCCATCGACCGCCAGGACGATCCGCCCGCGGTACACCTCGGCGACCTGCGCCCGTGTCGTCCCGTCGAGGTACGTGTTCGAGCTGACCGGGAACTCGGTGGCCCCGGGCAGGTTGCCCGCGGTCGGCGCCCATGCTGTCACCGTCAGGTTCACCGGGTCGATGACCATCGCATTCGAGCCATCGACGCCGTAGACCTTCTGGTTGTAGGCGACCATCGACACCTGCACGCCGGGCTCGAACACCGACGCCGCCATGAGCGCGTAGTTCTCGCCATCAGTCGTGTAGTACACGTCGCCGCCGCAGGCGATCACGAGCATTTCGAGGCGGTCTTGTGAGATGACGACCAGATCGCACAACTCCGCCTTGGTCACGAACGCGGTGTCGATCGAGGACACGAACCCGAAGTTGTCGAAAGCCAGGTAGTCCTTCGAGGACGGGATGCCCCAGCTGAGAACCGGCGTGCTCGAGTTGTTGAAGTAGACCTTGACGCGGTCCTGATACAACTCGACGTCCATCTGGTACGCCTGCCCCGCGGTCAGGCCGTGCGCCACGGTCGCGGTGGCGCTGGCCGGGGTGTCGTTGGCGTCTGTGCTTACCGGGGTGCCCCCGACCGAGCCGAACGTCACCTCGCGGATATCAACGTTCGCAGCGCGCACGCCGATCTCAAGGCCCGTACGTCCATCGGCGGACGACAGGATGAGACACCGCACCTCATCGGCGGGCTGGCGGAGGAAGAGACGGACGCGGGAGGCAGACGGGTAGGGTCGATCGAACATGTACGCCGAGCGGGTTCCTCCGCCGCTCAGCGTGTAGCCCGCACTGACTGACCCTGACCACGTTCCCATCTATTCCCTGTCCCGCAGGCGCTCCAGTTCGCGTCCGTGTCGTTCCACCTCGTCGCGCAAGGGCTTGAGTCCCTGATCGTGGATGTCCTCTTTCGTCAGGTGGGCCGTGAACTGCGCCTGCAACTGATCGACCTTTACCTCAAGCCGCTTGATGTCTTCCTGGCTGGTCTCCAGTACCGCGACCTGCGTCGTTAGGTCGTTCGTAGCGCTCGTGTTCGCAGCGATGCCTTCGCCGAGCGTCGAGAGTTCCGACTTCATTTCGAGGAATGCCCACGATGCGATCGAGATGAGCAGCATCAGCATCGTTGAGGCAACGAATCCGCCGACAGTGAGAATGATCTTCATCGGCATCGACATCTCACTTTTCTTTGCTGTCGTCACGGGATGTACTCCGTTCCATAGAAGATCGAGCCGTCAGAATGGACCGCGAGCACCATCGCGTCCACGTTCGACGAGAGGTTGTAGTCAGCGAGGATCGCCCCGGTGCCGGCGTGCACTCGCCACATGTGCGCGGTCGTGCCTGATGCACCAGTCCACGCGCTGTTGTCGTCCCCCACGACGACTAGATTTCCGTCTGACGGATCCACCTCAATGGCTCGGAGCGATCCCGTTCCGTCCATGAGATCCTGAGTCCAGACGATCGTTCCCGTACCCGGTGAGAGCTTGAACAGGCTCACACCGCCTCCGTTGGTGCGTCCACCGACATAGCACCCGCTGGCATCCGCCGCGATCGGCGTCACCGACGTATCGGGTGTTGTGTCGCCACCGTACGGAACGTCGTTGATGTAGCCACCCCAGCCCACTTCGTAGATGGAGTTCGTATCCATCTCCCAGGCGAGGTTGCCATTGGCTGCGATCTTGAACACGGTAAGAGGCGGAATGGCCGCCAAGTCGGGCGGGTACGAGTTGTCCGGACCCGCACCCGCGTTTCCCCTGCTGATGTAGACGTTGCCCGCGCTGTCGATCGCCAGACGCTGCACCTCGGCGCCGCGTCCTGCCTGTCCTGACTTCTCGGCCAGTCTCCAGTAGCCGTGATTCGATTCGTACCAGTCGTCGGTGGCGATGAGCGCCGTGCCGTACTGCACCTGCTCGTACGTCCCCGTCGTCTTGACCTTGAACTTCATCACGCCCGCGCGGAAGAACTCACCTTGCGTGCTCGTGCCGGTTCCACCTCCAACCTTGTTGTCCGTCCCCGTCGTGTTACGTCCCTTGAAGAGCACGAAGAGGTAATCGTCGGTGCCATCGTTCCACAGCACCCCGTCCTTGATGTCACCCGCCCACGTGTTCAGCGTGTCGCTGTCCGACTGGATGCCGCTGGCGACCGTTCGCAGCGTGATCGAATCCTCCAGCCCGATGCACAGCTGCGTCGAGTCGGAGGTGAACTGCAGGAACCGCACCGGGTACGGGTCCGAGTAGAAGCTGGTGTGCTCGCCCGTCCAGACGGTCGTCTGATCCTCGACGTTGATGACCCGGACCGCGTTGCGAGCGGTGCCTGAGACCCACGAGACCGCGATCGCGAGTTTCGTTCCGTCCGGGCTCAACGCAATCGCGTCGATATCAAGCTGACCTGGCGACGTGCCCCCGGGGTCGTAGTAGTACATCCAGTCCATCGAGGGGGCCGAATCGAGACGCCAGACGTTTCCGAGCAGCGTGCCCGACTCGATCGACGTGCCCGATCCCCCGTCCACGCAATCGCCGATGCCCACCCCGATCTCCTGCGGGGCCACGTCGACGGATCCGAACCCCATCACGGGATCGTCTCGCATCGCAGATGAGAAGAGCCGCTTGAGCCCGGGTCGTTGCCCACCGCGCGGACGATCTTCGTCCGTGTCGTACACGTCGAAGTTGCGGAGCGCCTCGAGCGGAGCGAATCCCGGCGGTGTGTCGCGGAAGCTGCTCGCGCTGTGCGCACCCCTGAACGGGATGACCAGCCGTTGCTCTGGCATGAATCAACCCCCTCCCGCCGCGAGGATTGACGGGAGAGGGCTCCATGAAGGCGCGAGGTTGAATCAAGCTTCCGTTGCGGGCACCTGATTGACTGCGTGGCGCCGGATCTCCAGAACGGGCTGCATGATCTGCAGGTCCATGTCCGTCGACCCCACCGTTTCGTTGGGCCCCAGCTTCAGTGCGAGTTGTCGCCCGGCGAGCAGGCTGGCGCTCTCGGTCTTCAACTGAGCGCCCAGGTCGATCACGATGTTGGTGAAGTTCTGGCCATCGGTATCGGTGACCGACGCCGGCAACGCATCCGAGACAGCCGCGGTCGCCAGCGAATCCACTCCATCGCTGGAGTCGTCGCTGTCGATCCACGAGGCGCCGCACTGAAGCTTCAGGTCGCTGTTCTCATCCGCGGTGGCGTCCACCTTGCGTGCCGGGACGATGAGCTTGATCCCATACTCCGAGCCTTCCAGCAGCGGGAACCAGCGCGGGATGACGAAGTTGTGCCGGATGAAGTCCGCGGCTGTCGCGTCATGGTCCCACTTCACTACGCGGAAGTCGGTGCTGACCGTGACAAGCTCGGGATCGGCAGACAGAGCAGCGAAGTTCTTGTCCAACCACTGTTCCCAGGTCGTGTAGAACCCGTCGCGGAACCCGTAGTTGGGCTGGGCGGCGTCGAGTGAAGCCTCGATGAACGCCGCGTTCGGTCCGATTCCTTGTTCTCGACTCATGGCGATTGTTCTCCTACGTCAACGTGGCGCCGTCGTACGTGAACGTCGCCCGGGTGGTCGCATCTACCGGCTCGGCGTCCATTGACAGGTCAGGGCGGATACTCGTGTCGTGCCACTGACCGTGATTCTTCACACGCTTGGCCTTGTCCAACTCCACCGAAGCGGCGAAGTGTTGTTCCATCTCGGTCTTCAGCGTGGCGATGCGATCGCGCCGGCTGGCGTCGTGCAGGGTCCATTCGTAGACCGCTGCGTTGAGGATTGAGTTGTCGTGATCCCCGCCGCAGATGTGGGCTTCGGCGAGGTCGTGAAGCTCGTGCTTGCGGAGCTTGAACACCGCCTGGACGGTGTCGGCGCTGGTCGGCGTCGGCCAGACGATCATCTCCCATCCGGCTCGCTCACCGTCCGGGGCGTCGCGCTGCGGGATCTCGCGGTACGCCACATAGCGAGCGGGTGCCGCGTTCACCCCGCGCTGGTGCATCCGCATGATGAACTGCTCGTTGCGCTCGATCAGGTGCGTGTAGGGGCTGGCCGTGTCCGTATAGACCCACGGGGAGGTGGGCGGCCCGCTGAACGGGCGGGGGATCCGGTACCTCCACGCCTTCCCGTCCACATTGTCGGTCCCGGTTCCATTCACGTCGAACGTGATGACGACGCGCTCGCGCAGGAAGCTCCACTCAGGATCGTGGTTGAGGAAGCGGCGATACCCGTCGTTGATGAACCGGATGCACACGTCCTTGGTGTACGGGTCGTCGGGCACCTTGGCCTTGTTGTCGTTGGCTCCGGTTCCGGCCTGAATCAAGCCGGTACGCATCCCGAACCTGATGATCAGGTTTGAGAGCGTCATCGAACTCATCCGATCGAGAGCCATCTAAACCGCCCGATCCGTCTTTCGACGGATGGGCGAGGCGCCGCCGCGCCTGAAGGGGCCCGGTGGCACTGAACCTTGTCAGGTCTAGTTGTGCTGGAACGCCTGGGCCATGTAGAACTTGGCCGTCTCGGCGCCAGCCGCGCTGTTCAGGATGCCGAACGACAGACCGAGGCCGACCGTCTGCGGGATGTTGGCGGTGATGTCGGTCGCGCCCGAGCTTCCGCCCGACGTGCCGTTCACCCAGAAGTAGACGGTGCCGATCCCGTCCCAGAAGAAGATGCATTCGTAGTCGGTCGCATCGGCAACGGCGGTCTCAAGATCCTCATCGGTCTCGGTGCCACCTTCCTCGCAGATGGATTCGAGCGTCGTGCCCGTGCCCACCTTGTGGAACCCAACGCGATCATCGTCGCCGCTGGTCACGAGCGTCGTTCCGGTGTCGGCAAGGCCGCACCAAAGCTCCGTCTCATCCACGTCGGCAAGCTGGAACTTGAAGCGGCCAAAGCACGGGTCGTTGGCGGTGAGGTTGAACGGGGTGATGTCCCGCTGCGTCTCGATGCCATCGTTGTCGTTGGCTGCGCTCGTGGCGAGGATGTGGTCCTGTGTCGCGTCGACGCTGAAGTTGGACGTGCCGGCACCCACAGATACCGCGGTCTCGGTGAAGCCCGCAGCGCTAGCGTCGTAGTTGCCCGCGTGGATCGACTCGCGGATGACCTTCCCGGCCATCTGCTCATCAGTAGGCGTAAAGCGGCCCAAGTCGGCCTGAACGACGGCGGGAGCCGCCGCTGTACCAGTAGCAGCCGTGCGGCAGATCCCGAGGCAGGGGCCGCAGGTCCACTTCGACAAATACATCCGTCCCGGGGCAACACCGAGCAGATCGCCGATACCAACGCTGATCTCCACGTACGGCTTCGACTCCTGCATAATCCCGCCAGGGACAAAAGGGAGCAGCTGCACGGGCGTGTCTCCGCTCGCGTTCGCCGTGATGCCCGCACTCGGCGCATTGACGACGATACCGGCGGGGTTGTTGTAGTTGGACGCGCTCGGGTTCTCCACCCACGACTGACGCGCCGCTTCGGCCTGCTCGGCGGCGGTGTAGGTGCCCGTCGCGGTGTGATCGGCCGCGGCGGAATCGGAATCGAAACACAGCACCATTCCGTTCTTGAGTGTGGTGGTGCCGCGGTAGCTGAAGGGGCGCGGAATGTTCGTCTGCTGCCCCTCGTAGGTCGCAACTCCTGGCATATTGCTCATCGTGATTCTCATTCAGGTGGGGCTGGGGGCTACCACTTCTTGTGGATGTGGAACCCGCCCTTGCGCGGGTTGTCGCACACGTGCTGGAAGCGCCAGTCGTAACCCTTGACGAACGTGTGACGGTCCTCGAGCTGCTGGGCTCGCCCGATCCGCTTCCACCAACCGCGACGCACGACGCAGAAGAAGTGGGCGAGGTTGATACCGAAGCACGATTGCAGCGTCGAGTCGTTCAGAGCGGTCATCGAGCGCCACCGCATCCCGCGGTAGGTGAGCGACGAGCCCTTGAACGGGTTGAGGTCGCCGTTGCGGTCATCAGGCCCCGAGTTCACGAGGTCCTCGTACTGGAGCTTGAAGTCCATCGGCGTGAAGAACATCCACGAGTCGCCCGCGCTCATGCGGATGAACTCCTGAAGGTCCGCGGGCTCCTTGAAGCCCGTGTACTCCATCGCCCGGCGCAGGGCCCGGCAGAAGTTCATATCGACGTGGCCGCGGTGGTTCACGGCCCAGTTGCGCGCGAGGTCGTAGGTCGAACGGTCGATGCCGCCGATCGTGGTCGTCGTCGTACCGTCGCCCCACGTGGCGGTCTTGCCGCCGAACGCGCCCTCGTAGTCGGTCGTGCCTGTGTCGAGGGGCGGGAACCAGTACGGGAGCCCGTA
>CALJUJ010000672.1 GCA_937975525.1 uncultured bacterium | reverse complement strand
GACGTCACCTGGCAGACCCTACACGACCGCCTCGCCGAGCTCGGCGCGGCGCTGGTGCTCGAAGCGCTCGATGCGCTGGAGCGGGGCGATCTCACGCCCGTGCCGCAGGACGATCGCCGAGCGACGCTGGCGCCCATGCTCCACAAGGACGACGGCCGCATCGACTGGAGCCTCCCGGCGATCGAGATCGAGCGGCGCATTCGCGCCTTCCATCCCTGGCCGTCTGCGTACACCTTCCTCGGCGAAAAGTGACTGCGGATCCATCGCGCACGGCTTTCCTCCATCCCGTCACGCGGGGAGCCCGGAACCGTCGTCGCCGAAACGCCCGATCTGTGTGTCGTCACCGGCGCCAGGGCGCTGCGACTCCTCGAAGTCCAGCTCGAAGGACGCAAGCGAATGACCGCCGCCGACTTCGTCCGCGGCGGCGGGCTGCACAGGGGCGCCCGGCTTGGCTGAGACGGCTTCCGAGACCGACCCACGCGCCTTCGCGTGGCAGGCGCTCCTGCGTGTCGAAGCCGGCGACTTCGCCGATGCCGTCGTCGGCGACGGCCTCGGCCACACCCGCCTCGGCCCGCGCGACCGCGGGCTCGCCACCCGGCTCGTCTACGGGACGATCGCCTGGCGGGCCCACCTCGACCATGTGCTCTCGGCGTTCTGCAACCGGCCGCTGCGCCAACTCGACCCGGCCGTGCGCGTGGTCCTGCGACTCGCCCTGTTCCAGGTGACCCGCCTCGATCGGATTCCCCCGTTCGCAGCGGTCGACACGGCCGTCGAGCTCTGCAAGCAGCGCGACCGGCGTGCGGCCGGTTTCGTCAACGCCGTCCTGCGCAAGGCCGTCCGCGGCTGGCGCGACGTGCCACTCCCGGATGCACGCCGCGACCCGGTCGGCCATGCAGCCGTCGCCCTGTCGCACCCGAGGTGGCTCGTGCAACGCTGGTTCGACGAGCTCGGGGCGGCCGACGCCACCCGGCTCCTCGAAGCGAACAACGACGTCGCCCCCACCGTGGTTCGCGTTCAGCTCGCGCAGGGGTCACGGGCCGACCTGATCGACTTGTGGCAGGCGGCGGGGACGACGGCGGAGCCCACCGCGCATGCGCCGGGGGGACTACGCCTGGAGGGAGCTGCCCACGCCGGGCTCCCTGGCTGGACGGATGGCAGGTTCGCCTTCCAAGGCGAAGCGTCGCAGTTGGTGGCTCCGCTGCTCGGCCTCCGGCCCGGCGACCGCGTGCTCGACCTCTGCGCCGCCCCCGGCGGAAAAGCACTGCACGCGGCCGAGATCCTCGGCGGAACGGGGGAGCTCGTCGCGGTCGACATCGCCGCCGCGGGCATCGATCGGCTGCGCCGTGAAGCGCAGCGGCTGCGGCTCGACGGGATCCGTGCGGAGGTCGCCGACGCGACGGTCTGGGGGCCGCCCGCCGACACTCCGCTGTTCGACGCCGTGCTGCTGGATGCGCCGTGCACTGGCCTCGGCACCCTACGGGCTCATCCCGAGATCCGTTGGCGGCGTCAGCTCGCCGACGTGCGCCGCAATTCGGTTCTGCAGCGACGACTGCTGCAGCGCGCTGCCGCCTTGACCCGGCCGGGCGGCGTCGTCGTGTACGCCACGTGCACCCTGAGCGCCGAGGAGAACGAGCAGGTCGTCGATGCGGTCTGTCCGGAGGCGGCACTGCGCGTGGACTCGGTGGCGCCCTACCTGCCGGCGGCGGCGGCGGGACTCGCCGACTCGCGCGGCTTCCTGCGGACCTGGCCGCACCGGGACGGGCTGGACGGCTTCTTCGCCGCTCGCTTGCTGCGCCACGAAGGCGCAAGTACTGTCGCGCCATGATCCGCATCGCGCCGTCGATCTTGTCGGCCGACTTCTGTCGGCTCGGGGAAGAGGTTCGCGCCGTCGCCGCCGCCGGAGCCGACTGGGTCCATCTCGACGTCATGGACGGCCACTTCGTCCCCAATCTGACGATCGGCCCGGAGATCGTCGCCGCAGTGCGGCGTGCCACCGACCTGACGTTGGATACACACCTGATGATCACCAACCCCGAGGACTACGTCGAGGCGTTCGCGCGGGCCGGAACCGACTACCTCTCGTTCCACATCGAGGTGGCGGCCGAGCCACGGCGGGTGATCGAGTCCATCCGCGAGCACGGCATGCGACCGGCGATCGTGCTCAACCCCGACACGCCCTTCGCCGCGGTCGAGCCGGTTCTGGCAGACGTCGACATGCTGTTGGTGATGAGCGTCCATCCAGGATTCGGCGGCCAGGGCTTCATTCCCGAGAGCCTCGGCAAGCTCGAGGCGGCGCGTGCCTACCGGGAGCGTGCCAGGCTCGACTTCCTGATCGAGATCGATGGCGGCATCAAGACCGACAATGCAGCTACCGTCGCCGCCGCCGGGGCCGACGTGCTCGTCTCCGGGTCGGGCGTGTTCCACAGCCAGGACTACGCGCAGACGATTCGCGCCCTACGGGGCGCCGAGGCGGCGTGATGATTGCAATTTGGTGCCCGTGTGTTAGTCACTGGCGCCTCGCCGCCGGGGCACTTCGCATGGCGCCCACCGCGGCTCACTCGATGCGGACGGGGTGTAGCTCAGCTTGGTAGAGCGCACGGTTCGGGACCGTGAGGTCGCAGGTTCAAATCCTGTCACCCCGACCATTGCCTTCCATCTCCATTTGTCGATGCCTGTGTTGCGACGTACCTGGAACCTCTTCGCCGTCCTGGTTGCAGCCGCACTGCTGGCGGGTACGCCCGGGGCCGAGCCGGTCGCCGCGCAGGAACGCGGCGCGGTGGTCAGCGGGGCCTCCAAGCTGTTCGTGCGCCGCGGGCCGGGCATGAGCTTCCCGCCCTTCGCCCGGCTCTCCGAAGGCAGCATCGTCCAAGTGAAGGGGCAGCAGGGCCAGTGGGTACGGATCCAGACGAGCGGCGGGCAGGTGGGCTACGTCCACGGCAAGTACCTGGTGATGCTCGATCGCGACCCGCTGCCGCTGGTCGGTGCAGCCGCCGAGGCGACGGCCGAGCCGCCGACACCGGGGGATCAACCCAGCGCAGCGGCAACGACGGTCGTCGAGCCGACGATCCAACCCGCCACCGAGCCCCAACCAGACGCCACGATCGAATCCGAGCCGGCGGAGGCCATCATGTCCGCGGCCGCAGCGCCGACGGTGTGGCAGCCTCCGGCGACACCGGAACGCTCGACCATGGCCGCGGAGCGCGCTGCGATCGCCGAAGAGGTCCGGCGGCTGGCCGCCGCGGTCGCCGCCCTGCAGCAGCGCATCGAGGAGAACGAGCCGATCGCGAACGGCTTCGTCGCGAGCGATGCCGACGCCGACGGCAGCGTATCGGGGGGTGCGATACTGCTCGGGCTTCTCGGTGTCGGGGTGGGTCTGTACCTCGGCGGGCGCTACGGACGCGCCCAGGAGCGCGGCCGCCGCTCGCGCATTCGCTTCTGAGCCCTGCTTCCATTTTGGGCATTGATTAATTTGCGGGCAGCAGCGCGTGGGGTCGACGGTCGGCGCGACCCGACGCAATCGCCCCGACCATCCCGGGTACGCGTGGCACCTGGCTTGCTGCAGGCTTTAACTTGAAGCGAAGTGGTTTCGCTCCGATTTGAACGCAGCCAGGCGTGCCGGACAGCCTGAACCCATCCGGCACGGTGACCTGGCGGGGGAGGATTTCCGATGCGAATGGCTCACCTTTTCGGTGTGGTGGTTGGGCTCGTGTGGCCCGCGGGCGTGGCCCTGGCGCAGGACGGCGCCGGGATCGACTCGGGCGACACCGCCTGGGTGCTGACCTCGGCTCTGCTCGTTCTGATGATGACCGCGCCCGGGCTCGCCCTGTTCTACGGCGGCCTGGTACGCAGCAAGAACGGTCTTTCGACGATCATGCAGAGCTTCGTGATGATGGCCGTCGTCACGATCCAGTGGGTGCTGATCGGCTACACGCTCGCCTTCGGAACCGGCGGCGGCCCTTGGATCGGTAGCCTCGAGTTCCTGGCCCTGGCGAACGTCGGCGGCGAAGCCGGGCCCTACGCCGACAACATCCCGCATCTCGCCTTCATGGTTTTCCAAGGGATGTTCGCGATCATCACGGTGGCACTCATCACCGGCGCCTTCGCCGAGCGGATTCGCTTCAGCGCGTTCCTGGTCTTCGCCGTCCTTTGGACGACGCTGATCTACGATCCGCTGTGCCACTGGGTGTGGGGCGACGGCGGCTGGATCGGCGCAATGGGCGCGCTCGACTTCGCGGGCGGCACGGTCGTCCACATCAGCTCCGGCGTCTCGGCCCTGGCGGCGGCGCTGGTCATCGGACCGCGGAAAGGGTACCTGCGGGAGCCGATGCCGCCACACAACCTCCCGTTCTCGGTGATCGGCGCCCTCCTGGCGCTGCTAGGTTGGTTCGGGGTCAACGCCGGCAGCGAGCTGGGCGCCAACGGCGACGCCGCCGCCGCGTTCGTGGCGACCCACGTCGCCTCGGCGGCCGCGGCTCTCAGCTGGCTCGGCGTCGAGTGGCTGCAGCGCGGCAAGCCGACGGTCCTCGGCGGCATCTCCGGAGCCGTGGCCGGTCTGGTTGCGATCACGCCGGCCTGTGGTTTCGTCGGACCGATGGCGGCGCTGGCCATCGGCGCGATCGCCGGCGCCCTCTGCTACCTGGCCTGCACCGTGAAGGTGAAGATCGGCTACGACGATTCGCTCGACGTCGTCGGCATCCACGGCGTCGGCGGCGCCACCGGCGCGCTGCTGACCGGGGTGTTCGCGGCGGACGGACTCATCGGCGGCAATCCGGGCTTGGTCTGGACGCAGTTCGTCTCGGTGATCGTGACGATGGTGTACTGTTTCGTGGGCGCGTTCGTGCTGCTCAAGCTCGTCGACCTGACGATCGGCCTGCGTGTGTCGGAGGAAGACGAGGTGCAGGGGCTCGACCTCTCGCAGCATGGGGAGAATGCCTACATTCTGTAGCGGAGCGGTCTTGGCAGGGAGTGTTGGACTGACATAGTAAAGCGCGTTCATCGGGAACGACGGAGGAACCAATGAAGAAAGTCGAAGCCATCATCAAGCCGTTCAAGCTGGACGAAGTGAAGGACAGCTTGAGCAGCATCGGAGTGCAGGGACTGACCGTCAGCGAGGTCAAGGGATTCGGCCGCCAGAAGGGACACACCGAGGTCTACCGCGGCGCCGAGTACGTGGTCGACTTCCTGCCGAAGATCAAGCTCGAGATCATCGTCGGCGACGACATCCTGCAACAGGTCATCGATGCGATCTCCAACGCGGCGAAGACCGGTCGCATCGGCGACGGCAAGATCTTCGTCACGCCGATCGAGGAGGTGATCCGCATTCGCACGGGCGAGCGCGGCGCCGACGCGATCTGAGCTGAGAACTCTGCACGCTCCTTGGGGAAGGAACGGGAGAAGGAATGAGCCCAAAAGAAGTTCTCAAGTTCATGAAGGAACAGAAGTGCGTGATGGTAGACATCAAGTTCTGCGACATGCTCGGCATGTGGCAGCACTTCAGCGTTCCTCCCGACGAGGTGGAGGAGTCGGTCTTCGAAGACGGCTTCGGCTTCGACGGCTCGTCGATCCGTGGCTGGCAGCCGATCAACGCCAGCGACATGCTCGTCGTACCCGACTCGCGCACGGCCGTCACGGACCCCTTTTGTGAGCACACGACGCTGTCGCTCGTCGGCAACATCGTCGATCCGATCACGAGAGAGGAGTACACCCGCGACCCGCGCCACATCGCCAAGAAGGCGGAGTCCTACCTGCAGTCGACCGGCATCGGCGATACGGCCTACTTCGGACCCGAGCCGGAGTTCTTCATCCTCGACGACATCCGCTACGGCCAGGACCAGGCCTCGGGCTTCTACTTCCTGGATTCCGTCGAGGGCCAGTGGAACACCGGCCGGGACGAGGCGCCGAACCTCGGCTACAAGCCCCGCTACAAGGAGGGCTACTTCCCGGTCGCACCGACCGACAGCTTCCAGGACCTGCGCAGCGAGATGTCGCTGGTCATGGAGAGCGTCGGCATCAAGGTCGAGCGCCAGCACCACGAAGTCGCCACCGCCGGCCAGGCGGAGATCGACATGCGCTTCATGTCCCTCCTGCAGATGGGCGACGCATTGATGTGGTACAAGTACATCGTCAAGAACGTCGCCCGCCGCCACGGCCGCACGGTGACGTTCATGCCGAAGCCGGTCTTCGGCGACAACGGCAGCGGCATGCACGTCCACCAATCGATCTGGAAGGACGGCAAGCCCCTGTTCGCAGGCAACGGCTACGGTGGCATGAGCGAGTTGGCGATGCACTACATCGGCGGCATCCTCAAGCACGCGAAGGCGCTCGCAGCGTTCACGAACCCCACCACCAACAGCTACCGGCGCTTGGTTCCGGGCTTCGAGGCGCCGGTCAATCTCGCCTACTCGAGCCGCAACCGCTCGGCGTCGGTGCGCATCCCGATGTACAGCGCCAACCCGAAGGCCAAGCGCATCGAGGTGCGCTTTCCCGACCCGACGTGCACCGGCTACCTCGCCTTCTCGGCGATGCTCATGGCGGGGCTCGACGGGATCCAGAACAAGCTCGACCCGGGCGACCCGCTCGACAAGGACATCTACTCGCTCACCCCGGAAGAGCTCGCCAACGTCCCCGCGATGCCCGCGAGCCTGGAGGAAGCGGTCGACGCGCTGCGTCACGACCACGACTTCTTGCTCCAAGGTGACGTCTTCACCCAGGACATGATCGACACCTGGCTCGACTACAAGCTCGAACGCGAGATCAGCCAGATGCGGCTGCGCCCGCACCCGCACGA
>CALJUJ010000671.1 GCA_937975525.1 uncultured bacterium | reverse complement strand
CGTCAGCCGCTCGCGGTAGGTGCCGGCCGCGACCTCGACCCTGGCGCCGGCCGCCGCCGCGTCGAGCGCCGCCTGGATCGTCTCGTGATCCGCGCCGCCGCCCGGCGCGACCCGCAGCACCGGGCGCTCGGGCGCCTGCTGCGCCGCGACGGCAGCGCCGCCCGCGAACGCGAGCGCCACGAGGACCGCGTGCTTCATCGGTTGCGAAGGTACCACAGCTCGGCGCGCTGCACCGCGTCGCGGTTGGTGTCGCGGTCGGCCGCCGGGTCGTACCCGAAGTCCTCGCCGGCGATCCCGACCAGGGCCTGCGCCGCGGCGCGCCGCTGCGGCTCGATGTCGCTGCGCAGGCCCTTGACGATGTCGTGCATCGCCTCCTTGCCGCGGCCGATCAGCCACTGCGCGCACGCGTCGACGTCGCCCTGCTTGGACTTCGGGCCGACCGCCGCGAGCGTGACGATGTGCGGCGTGATCGGTCCCGAGACCTTCTGGAACTTGCGCCGCAGGAACAGCACCGCGAACGACGTCGGCACCGCGTCCCCGCGGCCGCGCGACAGGTGGTGGCCCGGGAACCCGTCGGTCGCGCTGCGCCAGCCGCCGCCCGGCAGCTGCTCGTCGACGAGCATGCGAGCACCCTCGGCGTACCAGTCGGTGCGCCCGTCGATCTCGACCACGTCGCACAGGATCGCGGCGCGCTCGAGCCCGTAGTGGAAGTAGTACGACCAGCGCTCCTTGGTCGACCCGATCACGCTCGCGTGGTCGGCGAACCAGCGCCAGCCGTGCTCGATACGCCGATCGAGCACCTTCGCGCTCGCGTGCCGGTCGCCGAGCTGCTGCCGGCAGATCGCCAGCACCGCGATGCCCGCGGCGGTCATCGACGCGTAGTCGTCGAAGCCCGAGAAGCGCTTGGTGTAGCCGAAGCCGCCGTTGTCGCGCTGCTGCTCGCCGACCTCGCGCGCCAGCGCCGCCCACACGTCGCGGCCGATGCGCTGGTCCAGCGCCGCCGCCGCGCGCAGCCCGAGCGCGCCGTACTGCGTGTTGCTCAGGTCCCACGCCGACGGCCGGCGGTTGTACTGGAACGTGCCCTCGTCACAGCGGTGCCGCAACAGGTCCTTCGCGTCCTCCTCGGCAAGTTCGTCGCGGTCGGGGAACTCCGGACACGCCTCGAGCACCATCAGCCGCAGCGACAGGTCGTAGGTCTGGTTGGGCCTGGCCTTCGACAGCCGCTTCATCGCGAGCTGCATGGCGCGTTCGCCGATCGGCACTCCGTCGTGCAGCGCCGCCAGCACGACCAGCGCCAGCTCGCCGGGCCGCGTCGAGCCGCGGCCGGCCTCGTCGAGGTGGTCGAGCAGGGCCGGCCGCGCCATGTCGAGCGCGTCGCGGATGCGGCTCTGCAGCTCGGCGTCCTGGGCCGCGCCCGGCGCGGCGAGAACCCCGGCCCAGAGCGGTCCGCCGAGTGTTGCGAGACGCCAGCCCATCGGCGAGGCATCATAGTGCGCTCCCGCACGCGGGTTGCATCCCCACCCGGACCGGGACGAACGCCCGACCATGCGCATCGCGATCACCGGCCAGAGCGGCCTCGTCGGCACGGCGTGTTCGCAGCTGCTCGCTGCCGAAGGCCACGAGCTGGTGCGTCTGGTGCGCGGCGGCGACGGCGGCCCCGGGACCGCGGCGTGGCACCCGGACACCGGCGAGGTCGACGCGACGGCGCTCGGCGCAATCGACGCGGTGCTGCACCTCGCCGGCGAGAACGTCGCCGACGGCCGCTGGAGCGCAGAGCGCAAGCGCAGGATCGCCGACAGCCGCGGGCCGGCGACCGAGAAGCTCTGCCGCACGCTCGCGGCGCTGCCGCAGCCGCCGCGGGTCCTGGTCGCGGCGTCGGCGACCGGCATCTACGGCGACCGCGGCGACGAGCTGCTCGACGAGACGAGCGCTCCGGGCGAGGGCTTCCTCGCCGACGTCGCCGAGCGATGGGAGGCGGGCACACGCCCGCTCGCCGACGCCGGCTGCCGCGTGGTCAACCTGCGTCTCGGCGTCGTGCTCAGCCAGGACGGCGGCGCGCTCGCGAAGATGCTGCTGCCGTTCCGGCTGGGCCTCGGCGGCCGCCTCGGCAGCGGGGAGCAGTGGATGAGCTGGATCTCGCTGCCCGACGTGACGCGCGTCGTCGCGCGCGCGCTCGCCGACGACGCCCTCTCGGGCCCGGTGCTCGCCGTCGCGCCCAACCCGGTCGAGAACCGCACGTTCACGAAGACCCTCGGCCGGGTGCTGCGCCGGCCGACGGTGTTGCCGGTGCCGGCGTTCGCGCTGCGGCTGCTGTTCGGCGAGATGGCCGACGCGATGCTGCTCGCGAGCCGGCGCGCGCCGCCGGGGGTGCTGCGCAAGCGCGGCTTCGCGTTCGCGCACGCCGAGCTCGGGCCAGCGCTGCGCGCGGTGCTCGCGCGGGGGCCCGCCGGTACGTAGGGCGCACCACGTCTCCGAGGGTCAGCCGACCCAGCGGGTCGTCGCCGAGGCGACTTGGATGCAACGGCTTCGGACCGCGGGGCGGGCAGCCCCTGGATCGATCCCCGCGCGCGGGCCGCCTTGGTTCGGATCTGGCGCGCACGTCGTGACTGGATCGACGACACGCGGCCCGGCACCGCGCACTTCGTACCGCCACCGCCGGACGAGGTCATGGAGTGCATGCAGGCCTCGAGAGCTTCTTGCACACGGAGGATGACGGACTGCCGGCGCTGCTCCGCGCGGTGCTGGCGCACGTCCAGTTCGGCTACATCCACCCGTTCCTCCACGGCTAAGGGCGCGTCGGTCGTCTGCTGATCACCAGTCTCGGACCGGCGCATCCGGCGTCGCCTTGCCGGTGATCTTGCCCTTTGGCGCCGATACTTCGGGGACGCCGCCGCCGAGGCTCACGGATCCCGCCTGAATGGCTCGCGAGCCTATTCGTCCATCCATCCCAGCACACGACGAATGCGTCGACCTCCTATGGTGCCGACACAAGTGTTCATTATCTTTGCGTCGTTCGAGACAATGGTGATCGCCAAAAGGGGTTTCGAAGTGATCTTCCCGACGCTGATCGGTCGGCCCAAGACCTCTATCGCCACCCACCCCGTAGATTCCTGAAGCGCGATCCCGGCGAACTCCGTGCCGTCTACGCCACCGATATCCCCAATCAACAGTGATCGCACCTCGCCGGTGACAGTGTTTTTTGCCCAGGCGCTCGTGTCGGAAACAAGCCATATCACATTCGCTTCACGGCTCCAGGCCAGGCAATTTGCGATCGGCGACGCACGCCACACGACTTCCGGCTCATCACTTCCTTTCCACTTATCTACGACGATAGACCGCGTCCTGCGATCATGGCGCCTCTCGTAGCAGATTCGACCATCTTCAGCGACGACCGGCCGCGGTATCAACGAAAGGCCCTGGTCTCGAAAGGGGACGGACGATCTTTCTTGGAATGAGCACTCCATTACCTCGTCGTCGCCATCACCCTCTTTATGACCGTGGCGTATATACAAGAAACTCTCGCCAGAAGCACTCCACAACGGCAGACTGCTTGACGACCCACCATCGTCAACGAACCAAGCCGAACTCAGAAAATCCGGCGCCGATCGCCCGACGAGCAGGCGCTTCTTGTCTGGGGCGTTCGCCGCAAACATTTCGTACACGATCCAACCTCGAACCGCATGGATGGATCCGCTTCTGGCGATCCAATTGACGTCACCTACCTGCCAGCTCCAACCCACCTCAACGGACGGCCGCACCATTGGCGCTTGTCGAGCTTCACATGTTACCACGTCCAATACAAGGATGCCGCCGTCGCTCTCACACACCAATGTCGGCCTCCTGCCTGGGTCCTGCGCGTTGCTTTCGAATGCGATCCCGAGGAGCAACGTTCGCAGTGTCGCTTCTAAGAGCACTTTGCCGCCTCCCTCCCCAAGTCCGTGTCCGATATGACTGCCCACGGGATAGAGTTCGACCACGCGTCTTCCCATCTGCCGTCACGCGGCCCCTGATCGGTTGGCGCCGCGGGACCGGGACTGCCTCCACCAAGAAGGGGCGGAAGGTCGCACGGGCCACATATGGGTCCCTTCACGGACATCTGCTTCCTTGAAAAGTCTAGCATGAGGAGCGCGCAGCAGTCGATACAATCTGGACACCCACTCCGCGCAACAACGAACTGAAGAAGTCTCCCGCTTCTGGCGATATCGATCGGCCGGCTCAGCGCATCCGTGACCGACCACACGCCTCGACTAGGGCAAATCTGCTTTTTCAGCCATATTCTGGTGTCTGCAATAAAGGCGTCATTCGCCTCGTGTGCCGCGTTCCATGCGCGCCACTGGAACGCCCGATATTCGCCTGGTGGAACAAGATCGGCCGGCCTCATCCACCCTCGGCTGTCCCGACGCGCCGGTCGCCCATCCCCTGGGGCAGGAAAATACGCCTCGAACATCTCCATGGTGCAGGGCGGGTTCGCCCCGCCTTTCGCGCCTTCTGTAAACCAATGCAGTTCGTAGTGCCAGACACCCGCCACGATCTTGTGCCTGTCTCCCAGGAGCGACTGCCAGGCTTCTTGCTTGTGGCCACCCCCCTTCGTGTCCGAGCCCGGGCCCGATGCGACACATAGCTTCTCGATGCAGCAACAACAGTTCGCCGGACACTGCGTATGACGCGAGGAGGACGCAAGCTCTGGGCCACCATTAGCAGGCGCTATGGCCGCGAGATACCGCGATTCGCGGCGGGCACGCGGCGGACTTTCGTCTTCCTGGCTGTTCGGCGAGCAGCCGCACAGATGATCCCCCTGCTTCTGCCACCCATACCCACTGTCGCAAGCACACTTCGCGGCAACGCCCCCGGACGGCCGAAAGCCGAAGCCTGACGCTGTGCCCGCTCCACCGCGCGCAGGCCCGGCGGGATCGGCCTTGCACGGCATAGCATGCAACCCCAGACTCACAGGCTGAGACGCTTCATCTGGATCCTTCGCCGATGTGAATGCACCCACAGGCGAATGGAACTGGAACGGGGACAGCAGCTGGTCCGATCCGCCCATCGACGCATCTCTGCCCGGCTGGGCAGGGCGTCTGCGGCTGCCCCAGTAGGCGCGCCAGGTTTCCCAACAGGACTCCTGGCACTCTCGTTTGGTTCCGTGCTCGCAGCCTTCGGACACGCCGTCCTTGTCGACGAAATACCCTGGGTGTTTCTCTTCACATCGCTCGCAATAGGGCGGTGGCGGATTCCACGATGGCGCCAACGTATTGAAGAAGCACTTCCACCGCTCCTCGCGGACGCGACCGAACGCCGCCCGCCTTCCAGGCTCGGAACCCCCGCCAACTGACGGAGTCAGGGAGTGCGCCGCTCAAGGCGGAGGGTTCCACGACAGCACCTGGAATCCGAAGCCGACCAACGCTCAGCCCTCCACCGTCTCGAACCACACGGGCTCGAGGAAGCGCAGCAGCACCGTCCCGGCCTCGCCGGACGGCAGGCTACTTCCCCGCTCCAGCTGCACCACCAGGCGGATGAGCTCCTTCGCGCCGAGAAGCTCCACCGTCTGGCGGCCGCTCGTCTCGGCGAAGCCGGTCGATACCCCGGTCGCCGCCCCGTCGCCGGTGTCCTCGTAGTTCTTGTGCCGCACGGACACGTCGAGGTCGACGCCCTGGTTGTCGACGACCTCGACCGTCAGCCGCACGTTGTCGCCGCGCCGGGGCACCCAGACCCCGTACACGACGACCGTCCCGTCCTGGATCGCCGTCGCCAGCAGCTTCGCGTCGATCATGGCGGCTCCTATGACGGCGCCACCGCGTCGAACCAGCATGCCGGCAGCAGCCGGAACAGCATCCACGCCTGCCCCGTTCCGCGAACTCTCTCGCCGCATCACGACGCGTCCGGTCCCGACGAGGCGGACCAGCCAGCCAGCGAGCGTCGCCTCCCGGGGGTCTACGGGGCTCGCCGCCAGGCGTGGTCACTCGCACAGGGTGCGACGAAACGTCTCGTACCGCGTTCGCAGTCGCTGCCGCATGCGCTCGACGGTCCGCACCGACGAGCCGAGCGCCCGGGCCATCTCCGTATTGCTCCGACCGCGGGCCATCATCGCCAGCAACGAGCGTCCCTCGGCACTCGCTTCGGCATGCAGAGCCGCCACGACCCGGTTTGCAGCCGGATTCGGTGTGGCCGTCAGCAGGATGGCAGGCAGCAGCCGCAGTTCGGGATGCGCGACGATCGCACGCCGACGGTTGCGACGGACTTCGTCGACGACCAGATGGCCTGCCGTTACGCGCATCCACGTCCACACGACCGGCGCCGGCTCGTCGGGCCCGCCGCCGAAGCGGCGCAGCGCGCGCAAGACCGTCTCGCCGGCGATGTCCTCGGGCTCGATCGGCGGCCGGGTGCGCCGGGTGACCCACGACGTCAGCCTGTGGAAGAGATCCTCCCAGCTGGCCTGCGTCGCGCGCCGCGGCGACCGGTCTCGCAAGCTACCGACGGAACTTGTGTGTGTGTGTGTTGCGCGCTACGTCCGGATCTCCTTCGCACTTCGACTCCGCCCCCGGACTCGACCCGACGCCACCGCCCGATAGCACACCAGCCCCGCGAGGTAACCGCGCGTGCGCAATGCCACCCTCGCCGCGCGACACCGCACCCCGCCACCCGCACGCCACCCTGCACCCACCCGCACACCGCGGCAGCACGCCCGACGGCACGGGCTTTGATCACCGCCGTCGACCGGCCCGCACCCCCCGCGTCGGAGACCCCGAGAACCGTCCCTCGCCGCGCCGCAGCGCGTTCGTCGCCGCGCGCC
>CALJUJ010000670.1 GCA_937975525.1 uncultured bacterium | reverse complement strand
CGACCACCGAGATCTACACTCTTTCCCTACACGACGCTCTTCCGATCTCGGCCGGCCGGTGCCCGAACTCGAGCCGCTGCTGGCGGCGTTCGGCGCCGCGGCGACGGCGGACGACGCCCGAGCGTGGCGGGTGCCGGAGCTGTCGTGGACGCTGCTCGCGTTCGCCGGCAACGGCGCGACGCTGCGCTCCGGCGCGCACAAGGACCCGGTCAAGCACCTGACGCGCGCGTTGCGCGAGCGGCAGCAGGAGTCGGGCGCGTTCGTGTCGCCGGGAGGCACGTTCGACCGCTACGAGCACGTGCTGGGCACGTTCGCGATGGCGCGCATGCGCGTGGAGTCGAACTACAAGCTGCTCGACCGCAACGTCGACCGGGCGGTCGGCGCGCTCGGCGCCGCGTTCGCGGCTGACGACGCGCCCGCGCCGACGCCGGACGAGACGGCGCTCCTGGCGATGCTGGCGGTGACGCTCGAGCACGATCTGGTGGCGGAGCTGCGCCCCGACGTCGTCGAGCTGGTGCGGCGCGGGGCGGCGGCGATCGAACCGCACGTGTCGCGGCGCTCGGACGCGATCCGGCACCTGGCGGCGGTCGCGCTCGGCGACGTAGCAGCGCCCGATCTGACGGTCGCGCGGTGCTGGCCCGGTGATCTGGCGGCGGACGCGCTGCACACGTGGCTCGCCGCGTTCGCGGTGCGCGGGCTGCCGGAGCGCGTGCGGCGTGCGCAGGGCGAGCACGCGCGGGGCTTGCTCGGCGGGCGCGAGGCGGACGGTCGGTGGGCGAAGGACGGCGACCTCGACGCGCAGGTGCGCTCGGCGATGTTCGCGGCGGTGCTCGGCATGCTGCAGGCCGAGGTCGAGGTGGTGGAGCACGGGGCGGGCAAGTAGACGGGGTGGTCCGGGGCGAGGGGGTCGAGGGCTCTCGGGTCGGTCCAACGTGGGCAGTGGGGTAGCGCTCGAGCCTGCGGCCCGGTCATCGGTGCTACGCCGCCTCGAGTTCGCGAAGGGCCGGGCTCTTCTGGGTGGAGCATTAGCGACGCCGATCCCCCGACGAAGGCCTGTTCGGAGACGTCGAAGCCCCCGACGCGAGTTTCGGCGCCCGCGGGCGTGCTCGCCATCGCGATCCCCGGGACGAACAGGCTCGCCAGGACGCACAGGATCGCGACGAGGGGCCAGCGGCTTCGCATGCCTATCCGGCCTACACCGCTCCGACGCGCCAGTCGTCCCTGAGAACGCCGCACTGGGTCTCTGCTTCCTTCAGAGCTTCATCACGTGTCGCATGCCAGCTGTCAAACTCCGATGGCTCCTCCAGGGAACGGTGACCAAAGAGAAGCCATTCTCTTGACCGCTCGCGGCTTGTACGACCGCGCGAGCGACGTGTCGAACAGTACGACAAGCTCGTCTGGCTGGTAATCCAGATGTGGGTAGTCGGTGCCCAGTGCGATGACGATCGACCCCACGGCAAAGCTGAGGCGAAGTGCCCAAAGAGACTCCGGGCAGTTCTCGCCCGATTTGTGCCAGGATGCTCCGATCGCTGTGATCCTCTCGCCGATATGCTCGCGCCAAGCTTCGCGTGCTGCAGCATCGAAGGTTTCGGTTCCGATCCCTGAGTACGATTGTCTGTCGAGAATCGCTAGTCCCTCTAGCTCGCCGGCCATTGCCCATGTGATGGCCGTCGTCCCGCGGTCGCCAAAGTCCAAATCTACGGCCGCAAGCATGTGATCCACTCCCTTGTCACCGCCAGCGTAGTGCGTCCCGTCTGCTGGCGGGAGGTAATGATATGTAACTCCCGACAGCTGTGTGCCCTTGAGTGACGCCAGCGTAGCGCAGTTGGCTCGCGTGATGGGCGTAGGCTTGCTGGGCTCTTGGGTCACAAGTACCTCCCGAAGTAGGCGAGCGAACCGTCCGGGCCGAATGTGGCGCCGATTCCGTCTGGACCAATGAAGCGGGTGCCGCCCGCAGCGTTGCCGCTTGTCACCGGGTGGACCGTAGTCCCTGGGTTGGTCAGGATGTCATCGAGTAGATCCTGCCCGGCCTGGTCAAACTGTTTACCCGGCACCTTGGGCAGTTCCCCGCGACCCGCGACGATTCCAACGGGAGACGATTCGAATGCTTCTCGATTCTGACGGGCGGACTCATACGCGGCCGGGCCCAGGGCCATCGGATCTGGTAGGCCCAAAAAGCCCAGGACAGCGGATTGCAGCCCGAGACGGTCTGATTGCGTCAGAGGATTGGCAGTTCCGTAAGAATAGGCATTCAAGAACGTCAGAGGATCCGCGCTCACCCCGAGCGGATCCTGCGTCAGGAACCGCCCCCACTGCGTGTGGTAGTAGCGGTTTCGCATGTAGACCAGCCCCGTCTCCGCATCGACCCGGTGTCCCTTCCACCCGAACGGGTTGCCCACCTGCGACTGACTGAACCCAGCCCCTCCCGAGAAGAACGTCGTCTCCCCGTACGGATCGTACTCCTGCACCTCGACGACGTTGCCCGCCTCGTCGAGCACCCGGCTCGGGCAGTGCGCCCCGCCCTCGGCGACGTAGTAGTTCGTCCAGACTCCAGCGCTCGGGCTCGTGCGGTACGCGACCAGCTCGTCGAGCTGCTCGCCCCACACGAACTGCGTCAGCTCGTTCGCCGTGCCCGGCGCATACTCCTGCACCTCCTGCCAGCCGTCGTAGGCGTAGTAGTAGACCGCCTCATCCAGCACCCAGCGCGTCACCCGCCGGTTCATCGGGTCGTAGAAGTAGAGCGCCTTCAGCTCGAGCGTCGCCTCCTGGCTCGGCGCGCTCGCGCCCGACGTCACCCCGCTCGGCGCCGAACTCGCCATGACGGCAGCCGGGCTCAGCTCCTCCTTGCACAGCGGCTTCAGCACCGGACACGTCGCCCGCTCCAGCAGGTCGGCCGACTCGCCGGCCAGCCGCTGCAGGATCTGCGCACGCGCATGGTCGAGCGCCGTCACGTCGGTGACCGTGAACGTCACCGCAGCAGCCGTCGCCCCGCCCCCGCCCGACGCCATCGCCGCATCCGTGCCGAGCGCATACACCTCCGACAGCCGGTCGAGCCCGTCGTAGACGTAGTACAGCTGGCCGTCGAAGTGCGTGTTGCCGCGCCCGTCGTAGGCCATCGTTACGCCCGCCACCGACTGGTAGCGATTCGACCCGGCTTGCACCGTGTAGCTCGTCGAAGACGGCGTGCCCGACGGTCCGTTCTGGGTCACGACCGAGCCGCGGTTGTTGGCGGCATCGAGCCCGTACGTCAGCTTCTCGACGAACGTGCCGACCGGATCGTCGCCCGACGACGCCGCCATGTGCGCGGCGTCGCTGCCGAGCCACGCCTTCTGCAGCCGGTGGTGCTCGTCGTACGCGAACCGGTCGCCGACCCGGTTGGCGCCCTGCTTCTGGTAGAGCTCCTTGGTCAGGTTGCTCGCCGGGTCGTAGACGAAGTCGACCGACGCCGCGGCCGCGAAGCCGTGGTCGATCGCCGCCATGCGCCCGTAGGCGTCGTAGTCGTAGGTCGTGTCGAAGGTGAACGGCGTGCCGACACCGCCCAGCCCCAGCGCCTGCGTCGTGCTCCGGCGCCGGATGGCGGAGCCCTCGTGGTCGTAGCTGGCCAGCGCGGACCACGGGTCCGATGCCTGCACGCGCCAGTCGATGGCCGAAACCCTGCCCACGGCGTCCGGAGTGTAACGCGCCCGCAGGTCGTCGACCGTCGACGCATTGATGATCTCCACGCCGGAACGGAACGGATCGCCGCCCGCGAACGTGCTGAGGATCCGCGGGCCGCCGACGCCGTTGGCGTACGCATACTCCTCGCGCTGCGTGCGCCCGAGCACGTCGCGGCTGAACTGCTCGCGCGCGTACTCGTCGCCGACCCCGCCGGGGCCGAGGCCCGTGTAGCTGCGGGTCTCGACGATCTGACCGAGCGCGTCGCGCTGCAGCTCGTCGCGGCCCCAGAGTTTGGACACCAGGGCGTCGAGCGCCGTCAGCACGCGCGAGCGACGGATCACCCGCCCCATCGCGTCGCGGTCGAACGCGAGCTCAACGCCGTTGCCGGCGTAGACCCGGCTCAGGCGCGAGGCCGCGTCGTAGGTCATGAAGCGCGCGAACGGCTGGTGCGGGCTCGACGCCGTCGGCTCCACCGTGGCGCCGGGCTCCATGACCACCTCCGTCCGGCCGGCGAAGTCGTAGACGGTGCGCGTGCCGTGGCCCAGGCCATCGACCTGCAGCATCTCCGATCGGTCCGCGAGCCCGGTCCAGTCCGCGTAGATCGTGCCGTTCCAGATCGGCTGCGCGCCCGGCAGGTAGCGCTCGGTCAGCCGCCCGAGGGCATCCGGCAGGTAGCGCTCGACCTTGCCGCTCGGGTCGGTGTAGCTCGCGGTCGCGCCGGTCGCGTAGCCAGCTCGCGCTTGGACAGCAGCGTCCCGCCACCCTGGTCGAACACGCGCACCGTCCGGACCCGACCCATCGCGTCGGCGTCGAACTCGACCGCCGCGCGCGGCGCCGACGGCCACGGATACGCGGACGGCAGCTGCGTCGTCGGCGGCTCGACGATGCGCTCGACGAAGCCGGCGCCGTTGCGCTCGATCTCGGTCGCAGCGCCGAGGCCGTCGACGACCTTGACGACCTCGAGCGCGCCGTCGACGTAGTACTTGGCTTCGGTGACGACCGCCGACGACAGGCTGTCGACGACGGCGGCGCTGTAGAGCGTGCCGTAACCGTCCCACACGAGCTTGCCGACCGCGCCGGTGGGCCCGAGCACGTCGGTCACCACGCCGTCCGGCCGCCAGACGAAGTCGGTGCGCAGGAACCGCGCGTCGGCGGCGTCCGCGATCGCACCGGCGTCGTCGCGGTGCAGGGCCCGC
Organism: uncultured bacterium; assembly: GCA_937975525.1. Classification (GTDB taxonomy): domain Bacteria; phylum Desulfobacterota; class Binatia; order HRBIN30; family HRBIN30; genus CALJUJ01. The sequence continues at coordinate 3,965 of CALJUJ010000670.1, read as the reverse complement.
CGATCGGCGAACGCGGTCAGCACCCGTGCGCCCGCGTAGTGCCACTCGTCGCGCAGCCTCTCGCGCGGCTGCTCTCCGCTCGGCGGCGTCGCGAAGCTCACGGGCGAGAGCCCGGCGCCGTCGTGGTTGCGGCGCAGGTGCGCCGCGAGGTTACCCCACATGTCGTAGAAGTACGCGTCGACGTGCGCGATCCCGTCGACCGTGCGGCTCACCCGCGTCGCCAGGTCGAGGCTGTTGTACTGGTAGGTCACGACCAGCGGCTGCGCCGATCCCGCGTGCCGCGTCTCGGTCAGCACCCGCGCACGGCGGTCGCGCTCGAACAGCACCGTGAGCTGCTCGGCGGCGCCCTGCGGGTTGTTCACGACCGCAGCCAGGTAGCCGAAGCCGTCGTAGGTGAAGCCGGTCGTCACGGAGTCGCCGTCGACGATCGAATCGACCTGGCCGACGAAGCGCGTCTGTCGCGGACCGAAGCCGGTGTCGACCAGCGTGATCGGCGACTGGTCCAGGTTCGTCACCGAGCTCACGGCCGGCTGGCTGCCGTTCGGACCGGTGATAGCCGGACTGGTCTCGACGACCTGCGTGTGCTTGTAGCCGTGCGTCGCGTCCCGGCGCGGTGCCGACTGGTAGGAGAAGGTCGTCGTGCCGTCGGGTGTCACGACGCTCGTCAGCTGGTAGGCACGATACGGGTAGTTGGCGTGCACCGGATCCCACTGGTAGACGACCTCGGTCGTGCCGGTGCCGGTCGGGCTCGGCCCGCGCTCCGTGCGGATCAGGCCGGTCGCGGCGTCGTACTCGAACTCCCACACGCGACCGCTCGGCTGCTGCTCGATGCGCGTCGGCTTGCCCGCGCACACGCCGCAGGACCCGTAGACGTAGGTCGTCGTCGTCTCGGACGGCTCGGCGGGCGACTCGCCGGCCTGCGCGCGCGGCAATCCGCTGGCGCTTGGCCGCACGACCAGCTCCGTCACCCACATCCAGCCGTCGAACGAGCGCAAGACGGCCGTCCCGGTGCCGGAGTCGACGACCGTCACCTGATCCACACGCGTGACGGTCGCGGCGTCCGCGACGTAGGTGTAGGTCATCACCCGCTGCTCGAGCGGCAGCGTCTCGGTCGCGACGCGATGGTAGTCCGTGCCCGTCTGCACGTACGTGAACTCGTTGGTCACGACCGGGGTGCTCTCCGCCGCCGTGGCGCTGATGCCGCCGTTGACCTCGGCGGCGACGAGCCGCTGGATGCGCTGCACCCGCGACGTGCCGGCGAAGTAGACGAGCTCGCTGACCAGGTGGCGCGGCGTGCCGAGCAGGTCCGCCGGCAACGCGTAGATGCCCGTCGCGACCGGATCGAGCACCGGCATGCGGCCTTCGTAGACGCGATACAGGAGGTCACCGCGGAACGGAGCCGGCGGCCCCGCCGGCGCGCCGCCGCTCTGCGGCCGCAGGAACAGGATGCGCTGGGTGAACTCCGACAGGTCGACGGGAGCCGTCGCGGTGTCGACCCAGCGCACCTCGATGCCCGAGTAGAGCTGCTGGTCCCACACCGTGCCGTCGATACCCGGGTCGCCGATCCACGGCGGCTGGTAGTTCCACACCTGGTCCAGACCCGAGGGGTGCTGCACGCGGTGCAGGCGCCCGTCCGGGTAGTAGACGTAGCGCGTCAGGTTGTCCTGCGGGTCCAGCGACCAGTCGATGCGCCAGAACTGGATGCCCGATCCCACGGTAGCCTTCGAGTAGCGCTCGACCGTGCCGTCGACCGAATGCACCTCGACGAAGTCCTGCAGATTCGCCGCGGCGTCGTGAAAGAAATGGAAGAAGCGGCCCGCCTCCGGCTTCGCCCAGTAGGCCGCATGCAGACCGGTCGCCGGGTTGCTGACCAGATCCACGCCGAGCAGGCTCCAGCCGGTGACGAGCGCGACTGGATTCTGGAACGGCAGAGGGTTGAGACTGATCTCGCAAACGCACTGGTCGATACCGCAGGTCGGACACACCGGATCCGGCGCGACACAGATGTTGTTTTCGTACTCGGTGGCCCCGGAACCGGGACCGCATGGATCCGCCGGCGGCGGCGAGAAGCCACCCGGGAGCTTGGGAGCCGGGCCCGGACGGCGTGGTGGCATGCCTGGGACACCGACGGGCTCGTTGCCGCTGGCTGCGTTCGGCCACTTCAGGCTCGTGTCGGTGGAGTAGCTCACGAGCGCGCCCAGCGTGAAGTTGACGTGGCCCGTCTCGTCGCACACCTGGCCGCTGCCTCCATACGGACCGGCGTTGAGCAGCATCGACAGCGTCTTGCCGATCTCGGTCAGCGACGCGCTACCCGCGGCACCCGGGCCAGGCATGACGCCAAGACCCGTGGGAGGGCTCCAGGGCTTTCGCGGGCCCAGCGGCGTCGGCGCGGGGACCCTTCGAGCAGTCGCACCTAGGCGGCCGCTTCTCGGAGTCGGGACAGTCCTGATTGCGCTGTGACGCCGCCGGCCGCGCCAGCGACGCCAACAGCACCAGAACCGTGAACGCCGCGACCGGGATGTCGCGCGTCACGCGACGGACCCGGTGCCGAACGGAACGGGCGAGACTCTCCATCGTGATGGCTCCGTAGAACGCAAGGCCGAACGGACACGCGCCCCGTAGCCGAGGTCGGCGGAGCGCGCAACCGAGCTCGCCGACCACCCACGATTCGCAAGATTCACGATGCGTCACCGCCCCGGGCGGTCACGAACGCGCACCGAACGAACCTTGACTGGCCGGACAATCGTGTCGCATCGCGGATCGCAACGGCACACGCATTGCGCGCCAGCCGCGTCCGAGCGAACACCCCTCCCCACGCCCGACCGACCGACCCTCCCCCACCATCACATCACCCCGAGCGCCGCCCCACAGCACACCCCCACCAGGACCACCCCGAGCAGCGCACCGGTCGCCCGCGCGTCCGCGAACGCCTTCGCCGACACCAGCCACATCGGCAGCGGCGCAACCAGCGCCAGCACGAACGGCAGGCGCAACAGCTCGCGTTCGCTGCGCCCGCACCACAGAAGCCCGACGTGCACCACGACGATGCACATCGTGCCCCCGGTGCCGCAGACGAACGGCCGCCGCCACACCGTCGTCAGCACCGCGAAGCCGAGCGCGATCGCGGCGACGCCGGCGAGCTCCCAGTCCGAGCCGCCCGCATAGCGGTCGAGCAGCCACGCGTCGGTCGCGAGCACGAACGTCATCGCCAGCGGCACCGACATGCCGGGATGCACCTTCGCCGCCCGGCGCAACACCCACCACAGCGCCGCCAGCACCGACCAGCCGGCCGTCAGGAACACCACCGAACCCTCGAACGACCACCCGGCGCGCAGCGGCGCCGACAGCAGCCACGGCACGAACGCGACCAGCAGCACCTCACCGACCAGCGTCAGCGCCTTCGGCAGGGCGCGCAGGTCGTGCAGGCCGCCGAGCCGGCCGGCGAGCAGGACGAGCCACCACAGCCAGTCCGGCCAGCCCGACGCCATGCCGAACGGCACGCAGACGGCGAGGGCGAGTGCCGGCGCGAGCCAGCGCGGGCCGCCGACCCCGACGCCGACCAGCATCGCCGCCACCGCCGGCACCACGCCGAAGAGCACCCACAGGAGCAGGTCCACGCGCGGACTCTACGTTGCCCGCGCGACGCGGCGAAGCGTAGTCTGTCGGCGGCGCCGCGATGTCCCTCGCCACGATCCAGAGCCTGCGCCGCGGCCTCCAGGAATGGGCGGGCCGCGACGGCCACCGCAAGTTCCTGCACGACGACCAGGCGGCGCTGCTGCGCGACGTGCTCGACGACCCGACGCGCCGCACCCAGGCCCACGTCGCGGCGTGGATGCTCGGCACCTGGCACCTCGGCCACGGCATGCTGCGCGTGCTCGACGGCGACGGCCACGGCTTCGACGAGGCGCGCATCGGCCAGGCGCTGCGGCGCGGCTCGCTGCTGGCGCGCGCGCGACATGCCCCGC
>CALJUJ010000669.1 GCA_937975525.1 uncultured bacterium | reverse complement strand
TCCTCGGCTTGGTAGCAGCGTCCGTCGAAAGCGTTGAAATTGTAGGCGCCGGGTGTGTCGATCGGGTCGAGCGCGGCTTCATTGGCGGCATTGGACTGCCCGAGCGTCAGCAGCACCGCGGTGTCCGGACCGGCGAGCGAGCGACAATCGACGCGCTCACGGTTCGTCGTGTCGCGGAAACCGCGCGCCGGGCGCAAGCGCCACAGTTGCTGCCGAAGCGCGCGCTCGAGCTGCGGCGTCGGGAACCAGCGGTTGTCGTGCGACAGCACGCCGTAGGTGTAGGCCGCGCACAGCAGCAGCGCGGCACCGAGGATGCGAGCGAGCTTGGCCATGGTCGCGCGGCAGTGTGCAGTGCGGCGCCGCGCACCTCAAGCGCATAGGGATGCGTTGTCGTGCCGAATTGGTCTAAGGTCGCTCCATGCCGACCCCGCTGCGACGATTCTACGAGAACGTCCGGACCGGACAGGTCGTCTTTCGTGACGCCGGTCGATTACGCCAGATCGTCACCGTCCTCATTCGCCACGGCCTCGGCGCGTTCGTGCAGGCACTCGAGCTGCACGACCGCTGGTACACGAACTTGCTGCTCGAACGCCGCGGCGGCGACGCGGCGCACCTGCCGCTCGAGCGCCGCATCCTGCACGCGCTGCAGGACCTCGGCCCGACCTTCATCAAGCTCGGCCAGATGCTGTCGACGCGGCCCGACCTCTTCCCACAGGCGCTGATCGACGAGCTGCAGTCACTGCAGGACGCGGTTCCCGCGTTGCCCGTGGAGACGGTGCGCGAGGTGTTGCGCAGCGAGCTCGGCTGCGAGGTCGAGGCGGCCTTCGACGACTTCGACGCCACCCCCCTGGCGACCGCGTCGATCGCCCAGGTGCACACCGCCCGCCTCAAGGAGGACGGCACGGCCGTCGTCGTCAAAGTGCAACGACCGGGCCTCAAGCCGCAGATCGAAGCGGACCTCGAGATCATGGGCTTCCTGGCGCGCGCGCTGGAGACCAACTTCCCGGAGACCCGCCTGTTCTCCCCGTCGGGCATGGTCGCCGAGTTCGAGAAGGCGATTCTCGCCGAAATCGACTTCACCCACGAGCTCGAGCACCTCGAGCGCTTCCGCCGCAATTTCACCGACAGCGAGGGCGTGCACTTCCCCACGCCCTACCCGGCGCTGTGCACGAGCCGCGTGCTCACGCTCGAGCGCATCGTCGGCACCAAGATCACGCGCATCTCGGACGCAACCCACGACGTCGACTCTGTCGTCGAGCACGCCATCGACGCGGTGCTGCAGATGGTCTACCTCGACGGCTTCTTCCACGGCGACCTGCACCCGGGCAACGTGCTCGTCCGCGACGACAATACGCTGTGCTTCATCGACTTCGGGCTGTGCGGCCGACTCACGCCGCGCCAGCGCGACATGCTGACCGACCTGCTGATCGCCATCGTCAGTCAGGACTTCGAAGGGGTGGCGCGGCAGTTCTGGAACATGACGATCCACGGGCGCGACTCGACGGCCGACTTCGCGACGTTCGAGAGCGACGTCATCGCCCACGCCGAGAGCTGGTTCTTGGGCAAGACGATCGCCGAGATCGAGTTCGGCAAGGTGCTCGGCGACCTGATCTCCCTGGCGCTTCGGCACCGCGTGCGGATGCCGCCGGACTACACGATGACGTTCAAGGCCATCGTGACGATGGAGGGTGTGGCCAAGCAGCTCCGCCCCGATCTCGATCTGATGAGCGCGGCGCAGCCGTACGCGACGAAGCTCATCGCCAATCGCTATCAACCGCGGCGCGTCCTCGAGACCGGCTACCACGCGCTGCGTGACCTCGCCGACGTGCTCGGCACCGTGCCCGAGACCACGCGCTCGGTGCTCGAAGACCTGCGCGCGGGGCGGACTTTGATCAACGTCGAGAGCGAGCAGATCGGCGACTGGCGACGCACGTACCAGCACGTGCAGCACCGCAACACCGTCGGACTACTCGCCGCGGTCAGCGCCCTGTGCGGCACGCTCGCGCTCGACTACGGCGGCTACTCGGTGCTCGGGCTCCCGATTCTGTCCACGTGGTTCTACGCGTTGGCCGCTGGCCTCGGTGCTTGGTACGTACTGATCGGGCGCGGTCGCTGAGCCTACGGAGGCGAGTACGATGCAGAAACGACATGTGATGGCCATCGACGCCGGGCCCTCGGGAACCCGGTGTGCCGTCGCCGACTACGACGGCAACCTGATCGCCTTCGGCCGCAGCGGCCCGAGCCGCACCGACGCCATCGGTGCCGAGGGCGCTCGGGAGTCGTTGTGCGAGGCGGTGCAGGCCGCAGTGTCCTCCGCCGATGGGTCGCTTCCGGAGCTCGACGTCGCGCTTGCCGGCGTCGTCGGTATCGGTCCCGACGGCGAGGGGGCCGAGTCGACGGAAGCGTTGCTCGCCGAGATTCTTCCTGGCGCCAAGCGGGTGCGAGCCACGGGCGACATGGTCGTCGCCTTCTGGGGGGCGCTGTCGCTGCCGGTGGGTGTCGTCGTCAGCGCCGACACCGGGTCCGTGTGCTTCGGCCGCAACGTCACCGGTGAGACCTGCCAGATCGGGGGCTGGGGCCCGTTGCTCGGTGACGAGGGCAGCGCCTACGACATCGCCCGGCAGGGGCTGCGGGCGGTCGCGCGAGCGGCGGACGGCCGCGGGCGGCCGACGGCTTTGAGCGAGCTGCTCGTGCGCGCGCTCGACGTCCACGACGTCGCCGATCTCGCGCGCAAGGCGCACTCCGACTCGTTCGATCGGGATGCGATCGCTGCCCTGGCGGTACACGTCGGCGCCGCCGCGCGCCGGCGCGATCCCGTCGCCATGCGGATCTTGCAGGAAGCCGCCAAGGATCTCGCGATCGCCGCCGCCACCGCGCTGCGCGAGTTGAACCTCATGGAGACGCCGACGTCGGTGTCTTTCTCCGGTTCGGTCTTCGAGACCGGGCGGACGATCGTCGAGGCGTTCGCTCGGTCGATGCACGAGGCCACTCCCCAGGCCCGGGTCGAAGCGCCGTTGTTGCCGCCCATCGGCGGCGCGTACCGCCTCGGCCTGCAGGCGCTGGGGATCACCATGGACGAGCCGATCATCCACAAGTTCGCGAAGGGGCTCTTGAGCCGCGGTCTGTGAGCACGTCGGGCAAACCTTGCGAGCTTTGCGAGCTGGCGGCGACGACCCACTGGTATGCGCAGCGGGTGGAGCCCTTTCCGTTCACGATTCTCGACTGCGATTCGTGCGACGTGCCGATGGTGGTGCTCGGCGCCCATCGCGCGCGGCCGGACGCCGACGAGCGGGCGGTGATGCAGCAGGCACTCGCCGAGGTCGCCGACGCGCGCTCCGCCGCCGGCTCGTTCTTCGACGATCACATGCGGAAGATTCCAGAGCACTATCATTGGCACGCCCGGACTCTCCCGGCCTGGCTGCCGCGCCTGCGGCGCGAGCGAAGCAAGGAGGACGATCGATGAGCTCCGATTGGCTGCGGAAGACCCTGGTCGAGACCTGCGATGCGATCGCCGCCAAGCGGCTGTCGCCCGTCGAGCTGATGGAGGCGACGCTCGACCGCATCGATGCGACGAACGGCGATCTCAACGCCGTGGTCGCACTGCGCGACCGCGAGCAGCTCCTCGAAGAAGCGCGGGCCGCAGAAGAGCGAATCGCGCGCGGCGTCGGCCGGCCGCTCGAGGGTATTCCTCTCGGCGTCAAGGATCTCGAGGACGCCGAGGGGCTGAAGACCACGCACGGGTCGCTGCCGCTGCGCGACAACGTCGCCGACCACGACTCGGTGCAGGTGGGGCGGCTGCGGGCGGCGGGGGCGATCGTCGTCGGCAAGACCAATGCGCCCGAGTTCGGCTACACCGCGATCACCAAGAACCTCGTGTACGGCGCGACGGCCTCGCCCTGGGATCTCGAACGTACGCCGGGCGGCTCGAGCGGCGGCTCCTCGGCGGCGATCGCCGGTTGCTTGCTGCCTTTGGCGACGGCGAGCGACGGCGGCGGCTCGATCCGGATCCCCGCGAGCTTCACCGGGACGTTCGGGCTCAAGCCGTCGTTCGGCCGCGTTCCGCGCGGCCCCTTCTCGCATTGGGAGTACGGCGATACGAGCACCTACGGGCCACTGACGAAGACCGTAGAGGATGCTGCGTTCGTGCTCGATCAGACCGCCGGCGTGTCGCCGCACGACCCGAACAGCCTTCCCGACCCCGGGTGCTCGTACCTCGCCGCCGTTCGCGACGGGTGTCCGCCCGGCCTCCACGTCGGCTTCTCGCCCGACCTCGGCTACGCCGTCGTTCAGTCGGACATCGCCGCCGCCGTCGAGGATGCGGCCAAGGTGTTCGTCAAGCTCGGCCACCGACTCTCGGGCATCGCCGGAGGACCTCCTCAGCTCGGGCGCGAATGGGGCATCATCGGTGCGTTCGAGCTGGCGACCCAACTGCATCCGTATCTGCCCGAGCACGAGAAGGACTTCGGACGTACGTTCCTCGCGGGGGTCAAGACCGGCTGGCAGATGACGCCGGAGAGTTGGGGCAAGTCGGCCGAGCTCCGCGCAAAGCTCAACGAATGGTGCGCGGATGCGTTCTCGCGCTTCGACCTCATCGTCACGCCGACCGTGCCCTACGATCCGCCGCCGGCGAAGGGGCCGTTCCCGAGCGAGACGGAGGGGCGCCCCCAGGCATTCGCCGGGGTTGCCTCGTTCACCATTCCGTTCAACCTATCGTGGCATCCGGCGGCAACCGTGCGTGCCGGGCTGTCGCGGGCGGGGTTGCCGATCGGCATGCAGATCGTCGGCCCGCGCCACCGCGATGACTTGGTGCTGCAGGTGGCTCGCGCTTTCGAGCGCGAGCGGCCGTGGCACCCCGATTGGCCGGCGTCTTGGTGAACGGGCGCGACGAAACGAGGAGGATTCGATGAAAAAGCTGGTGATTGTTCTTTTCGCCCTGGTGGTTCCGCTGGGTGCTTCGGCGCAGATCGGCAAGATGCTCGGTGACGCGGCCAAGGGCGTCGACCAGGCGGCCGGGGCCATGGGTGAGGCCGCAGGCCAGGCGGCGGCCGCCGGTGAGACCGTCGACGCCGCCGGCAGCGCCGCTGCGCAGGCGAAGCAGGGGGTCGGACTGAGCGACGTGCTCGTGCAGCAGCTCGGCGTGACGCAGCCGCAGGCCACCGGCGGCGCCGGGGCGCTGTTCGCGCTCGCCAAGACGCAGATGCCGGCGAGCGATTTCGCTCAGGTCTCTGCCGGCGTGCCCAACATGGATTCGCTGCTCGCGGCGGCGCCGGCCCTAGGTGGCGCCGAGGGCGGCATGGCTGGGGCGGCGATGGGAGCCCTCGGCGGCGGCAAGCTCGGCGCCGCCGCGCAGCTGGCGAGCTCGTTCTCGAGCCTAGGCATGGGCTCGGGGATGGCGAGCCAGTTCATCCCGATCGTGGTGCAGTACCTCCAGGGCTCTGCAGGCCCCGAGGCGGCGAGCCTGCTGCAGGCCGCACTGCAGTAGAGTCCGGCCGCGCGCGCGACGGCGAAAAGGAGGTGGCCAGGGGGGGCATGGTTCCCCCTGCCGTTCAGCTCCCCTTGATGCAGATGCCGCCGTCGACGGGGATCACGGCGCCGGTGACGTAGGCGCCCGCGCGCGAGGCGAGGTAGAGGGCGACGCCCGCCATGTCTTCCGGCTCGCCGATGCGGCCGAGCGGGCACGAAGCGACGATCGCATCGCGGAAGGCGTCGAGCGTTGCCGCCATCATCTTGCTCTCGAACGGTCCGGGCGCGACGGCGTTGACGGTGATTTGGTGCTGGGCGAGGCGGGCCGCCAGTGTTCGCGTCAAGTGGTGCACGGCTGCCTTGCTCGCCGAGTACGCGTACGTCTCCAGGGCAGGGACGCGCAACCCGTCGATCGAGCCGATGTTGATCACCCGAGCCGGATCGCCCGGCTGGACTCCTTTCTCGAGCATCGGCACCAGCGCCCGAGTGAGGTGGAAGACGCCCTTGACGTTCAGGGCGAGGACCTTGTCCCAGGCGGCGTCGGGGTAGTCGGCGAGCGGCGCGCCCCAGTTGGCGCCAGCGTTGTTGACCAGCACGTGCAGGCACTCTTCGCGGGCGCCGAGCTCCGCCGCGAGCCGGTTCGCTTCGGCCTCGGTCGACAAGTCGGCGGGGAGTGCCGTGCAGGTGCCGCTCTTCGAGAGCTCGGCGACGACCTCGTCGCAGGCCTCGCGCTTGCGCGACGAGACGTAGACCCGGGCACCGTTTTCGACGAAGCCGCGGGCGATCATGAGGCCGATGCCGCGTGACCCCCCCGTGACGAGCACGACCTTGCCGGCGACCGAAAACAAGTCCTTCATGCGACCTCCTCGAAGCGATGGGTGGAGGTTCTCTCAACCACAAGAAGGACGGGCTGGCCAGAGCACGATTCGCAAGCGCCGTCGCTGGCTCGTTCCCCATCCACGGGGCTGCTTCGTGGCCGCGCAACCCAAACTAGTCAACGATCGCGCCATCGGCAGAGGATGATGATGGGTTGCTCGGGCACTGGCGGGCTTTCGCCAACTCGCGTCAATCGACCAGGACGCCGACCCGCAGCAGGTCGGGCCAGCTGCGGGGGGCGGCGAGCGCTGGTGTGAGAACCGTGCTTGCGCCGTCCCATGCCCGCCCCACGAGACCTTCGAGGCCATCGGGGGCCCACGGCGGGTCGAGCTGCGTCATCG
>CALJUJ010000668.1 GCA_937975525.1 uncultured bacterium | reverse complement strand
GGCATCGCCATCGTCGCCATGCCCTGACGACCCGTTGGTGCGCGCGGGCACCGGGACGACATCGCCCGCCCGGCCCTCGATTGGCCGACTTCACGAACCGACGGCCCCCGCGTCCTCACGCGGCGGCAAAGTAGGCTTCGGGCTCCTCCTCGTTCAGCGTTTCACCGACGCCGTCGTCGCGCTCGGGCGAGCTCACGAGGGTCGCTCCAGCTTGCGACGCAACGCCGCGAGATCCCCGAAGCGACCGCCCTCCCCGCCGCGCAACACGTCGAGCGGATCGCGCAGGTCGTCGACGTAGCCGAGCGCGTAGGCCCCCTGCGCATAGCCCATGAGCCGCAACAGATCGTCGGGAAGCTCACGCGCCATCTCGAGCGGGACCGAGAGATATTGGTTCTCCTCCTGACGCAGCCAGCTCACCGCATAGGTCAGGTTGAGCCCGTAGCGCACGGCATCCGACGTGTTGGCGCCGCCACCGTGATACAGCGATCCGGTGTAGAACAGCACCGAGCCCGCCGGCATCTCGGCCGCCACGGTGTCGGCGACGTCGATCGTCAGGCGGTCCGCCAGCCGATGACTACCGGGCACCAACCGCGTCGCGCCGTTGGCCTCGGTGAAATCGTTCAGCGCCCAGATCGTGTTGCATTGCACCTCGTACCCGGGCGGAAACGGAAAGAAGTCGAAGGCCCACTGGTCGCGGTGGATGGCTTGCGCCGGAGCCCCGGGACCGACGGCGATCACCTGGGTCAAATGCAACTGGTAGCTAGTCGCCTGCGCCAGGACGGTGCCGACGACCCCGAGCACGGTCGGGTCCATCACGAACTCGCGGCAAATCGCCGAACGCGCGATCAGACCACCGGTCCGCCGGGTCCGTGGTCCGGCGAATTCGTCGCGACCGTACGGCGTCGCATCGAGGTAGGGCCGCAGCTCGTCGAGCGCCTGGGACAGTCGCTGCGGCGACGCCGCGCCTTCGACGACCGCACAGCCGTGGTCGGCGAGCGCGGCACCGAGGACGTCCGGGCTCGCTCCGGACGAGAACCGCGGGATCTCCATGCTGCAGGCCTATTCCGCGCGCGCCCCGGGAACAAGCCGGCGCGGCCGGGCGTCGAAGGAACTCAGCATCCCGCACCCGCGAGGTGGCCGTCGAAGATCGCTCGATCGACGAAGCGCGGCGCGACCGCGTCGCCGACCCGCAGCACTTTCTCCACCTTCGGCTTCAACGCGAAATACAGCGCATCGTTGGCGCGGGCGTGGGTGCGGATGATGACGGTGTCGAGCCCGTCGACCGTGTCGAGCTTTCCCGTGATGACGTCGTACAACGTCGCCTCGTCGGCGCCGATCGCCGCGAGCACGGTGTTCGGACGCCACTTCACGCCCGCCTTGCCGGCACGCGGCAACGCATGGGCCGCCGTCTCTCGATCCAACAACAGCGGCGCCGCCACGGGTGTCACGACGATGACGTCGTGGCCGGCGCGCGCCAGGAGCTCACCGAGGCCGATCGCCTCGATGTGGCCGACCGCGTCGAGCACCAGCACCCGGCGACCGATGCGATCCGGCTCGCGCAGCGCCGCCACGTGGTCGATGACGTGATCGAGATCGGAACCCGGCACCGGCATCGGATGCAGCTTCGAAGCCGCATCGGTCGTCGGTTTGGCCCCGGTGGCCACGATGACGACGTCGGGCCGGAAGAACAGCAACGATTCCGCGTTGGCACGCAAACCGAGGCGAACGTCGACGCCGCGCCGCCGGCACTCGTCGATGCGCCAGTCGACGAAGTGCCGCATTTCCTCGCGCCCCGGAAGTTGCGCTGCGAAACGCACCTGACCACCCAGCTCGTCCTCCGCCTCGAGCAGCGTCACCGCGTGACCGCGCGCCGCCGCCACCCAAGCCGCTTCGAGGCCGGCGGGACCGCCGCCGACGACGACGACCTTGCGCGGCCGGCCGCCGTGGGGCGTCGGCGGGTCGGAAATCTGGGCCTCGCGACCAACCGCCGGATGGGTAGCGCACGTCACCGGCAAGCCCTGCGTGAGATTGCCGTAGCATCCTTGATTGCATCCCGTGCAGCGGCGAATCGAATCGGCCTCTCCCGCCTGGGCCTTGGCCGCCCAGTCCGGGTCGGCGATCAGCGCACGCACCAGCGTGACCGCGTCGGCCTCGCCGCGTTCGAGCACGCCCTCGGCTTCCTCGGCGGTGAGGATGCGATGCACGATGAAGGTGGGCGTGCTGCGCAGCGCGTTCTTGACGGTCTTCGTCGCGCCACTCGCGAACACGTGCG
>CALJUJ010000667.1 GCA_937975525.1 uncultured bacterium | reverse complement strand
CGCGCAACTCGCGTCCGGCGAAGCGGCGCGTCGCCTCCACGTCCCAACGCATCAGTCGCCGATTCTTCTTCTTGCGCAGGAGCGCGAGTGCATCCTCGGAGAAATCGGGAGCGATCAGCACCTCCGTGAAGATCTCGTCGACCTCGCGGGCGAGGTCCAAGTCCCAGGTGCGGTTGGCGATCAGGATGCCGCCGAAGGGCGACTCCGGATCGGTCGCGAACGCCCGACGGTAGGCCTGCAAGACATCGTCGCCGCTGCCGACGCCGCACGGCGTGTTGTGCTTGAGGATGGCGACGGTCGGATCGTCGACCGCGAAGTCGAGCATCAACGCGAGCGCGGCGTTGGCATCGACGATGTTGTTGTACGAGAGCTCCTTGCCGTGGAGCTGCTCGACATTGGCGAGAAAGTCGCCGTACAGAGCCGCTTGCTGATGCGGGTTCTCGCCGTAGCGCAGATCCTGCGCCTTCGACCAACCGAGGTGCAGCGTCTCACCGAAACGAGCGGGGGGATCCACCGCGCGGGCTCCGAGATAGTCGGCGATCGCGCCATCGTAGTGCGCCGTCGTGCGAAAGGCTTTGCGCGCGAGCCGGGCGTTCGTTTCGGGCGAAACCGCACCGTCGTGAGCGCGCATCTCCTCGAGAATGGCCGCGTAGTCGGCCGGGTCGACGACGACGGTGACGTCGCGGTGATTCTTCGCGGCGGAACGGACCATGCTGGGTCCGCCGATGTCGATGTTCTCGATCGCGTCTTCCAGGGTGCAGTCGGCCTTCGCAACCGTCGCCTCGAACGGGTAGAGGTTGACGACGACCATGTCGATCGGCGCGATGTCGTTTGCGGCCATTTGCTCACGATGCTTCGCGTCGTCGCGGCGGCCCAGCAGCCCGCCGTGGATCTTCGGGCGCAGCGTCTTCACCCGTCCATCGAGGATCTCGGGTGCACCCGTGTGATCGCTGACGGGCGTGACCGGGATCCCCGCCTCTTCGAGCAAGCGGGCCGTGCCGCCCGTCGACAGGATCTCACAGCCAAAATCCTTCAGCCCCTGCGCCAGCTCTACGAGCCCCGCCTTGTCGCTCACACTCACCAACGCGCGCGTGATCTTCGCCATCGTCTCCTCCCGCTCGTGTCGCCACGTCCGCCCTCGTTCATGCAACCAGTCGCGGCACCCGTTTGCCGACCCGGTTCAGCACCTCGTAGCCGATCGAGTCCTGCCAAGCACCGACCTCGTCGACGCCCAGCGTCGCGCCGTCCTGGGCGCCGAAGAGAACGACCTCGTCCCCCGCAGCGACGTTGGGGACGTCGGTGACGTCGACCATCGTCAAGTCCATGCAGACATTGCCCACGACGCGAGCCCGCCGACCGCGAACCAGAACCTCGGCCCGATTCGACAGCGCCCGACTGTACCCGTCCGCGTACCCGATCGGCAACACGGCGATCCGACTCGGTCGTTCGGTGACGAACGTCTGCCCGTAGCTCACCGGAGTGTCCGCTGGTAGTGCCCGCACCTGGGCGATGTGCGTGACGAGGCGCATGACCGGCCGCAGCTCCGGTGCGTCGGCGCAGGCGGGGGCGATCCCGTACAGCGCGATGCCCGGACGTACGAGATTGAAGTGTGCTTCGGGGCGCGCGAGTGCCGCCGCGCTGTTGGCGAGATGCACCCAACGCGGCTCGAAGCCGGCACGCGCGACGATCGCCAGCGCCTCCTCGAAGGCGGCCAACTGGGTGTCGCAATGCGGGGTGAAGACGTCGTCGGCGTTGCCGAAGTGCGAGAACACACCGTCGACGTCGAGGTTGCCGGCGGATCGAATCGCCGCGATCAGCTCCGGCAGCTCGGCGACGGTCGAGCCCAGTCGCCCCATGCCGGTGTCGACCTTCAGGTGCACCCGCACGCGGTGCGGTGCCGCAGCCGCCGCGAGCCCACGCGCTTGCTCGGCGTCGGTCACCGCCACCGTGATCCGCTGGCGCACGGCCGGCACGACGTCGCGGGCATGGATCGGGGTCAGAACCAGAATCGGTTGATGGATGCCGGCGCTTCGCAGCTCGGCCGCTTCACCGATCGTCGCGACGCCGAAGGCATCGGCCCCCGCCGCGGCAAGCACCGGGGCGACGATGGACGCGCCGTGGCCGTAGGCGTTCGCCTTGACGACGGCGAGGATGGCGACATCCGCGGCCACACGTGCGCGCACGACGCCGAAATTCGCGCGCAGCGCCGCGGTGTCGATCACCGCAAACGTCTGTCGTCCTGGGGGGGTACCGGTCATGGGCGCGAGGTCATGGGCGCGAGAAGGAGCGCCCGCGGTACCAAACGGCCTGTTGGTTGTAAAGGTCGCCCCCGGCCACTACCTTGGCGCCGTGAACATCACGGTCAACGGCACGGAGCGCACGCTCGATGACGGCAGCACGATCGCCGATCTCATCGGCACGCTCGGACTCGCC
>CALJUJ010000666.1 GCA_937975525.1 uncultured bacterium | reverse complement strand
GCAAGGGCGACTTGGCATTGGCCCTGGCCCTCGGCATCGTTCTGCTGGCGATGTCGCTCACGATCAACGGCATGGCGGCGTGGATCGACGTGGCCGCGAGCCGCGCCGCATGACCCCGGCGCGACCGTCGATCCTTCCGCTCGAGTTGCGCAACGTCGGCTTCTCCGCGGACGGGAGCACCCTCCTGCAGGGGGTACGGCTGCGCATCGAGGCCGGCGGTCCGACCGCGATCCTCGGCCCGAACGGAGCCGGCAAGAGCCTGCTGCTACGTCTTGCCCACGGCCTGCTCGAGCCGACCGCAGGTGAGGTCGTGTGGACCGGCCCGGGGAACGGCTCCGTTCGGGAACGGCAGGCCATGGTCTTCGACCGCCCGGTGTTGCTCCGGCGCTCGGTCGGCGCCAATCTCCGCTACGGGCTGGCGCTGCGGGGCACGACACGGGCTGAAGCACAGCAGCGGGTGACCCAGATGCTCGAGCGAACCGGTCTCGCACCCCTCGCCGATCGCGCCGCTCGCGTGCTTTCCGCCGGAGAGCAGCAGCGCTTGTCGCTCGCACGCGCCTGGCTTCTCGATCCCGAGGTGCTGTTCTTGGACGAGCCGACGACGAACCTCGACCCGCACGCGACGCGACGCATCGAGGCGATCGTCGCCGAGATCGCCGCCGAGGGCTGCAAGGTCGTGATGACGACGCACGACCTCGGGCAGGCGCGGCGTCTGGCGAAGGACGTCGTCTTCCTTCACGGCGGCCGGCTCCTGGAGCACCTGCCGGCCGAGCAATTCTTCACGCAGCCGGACAGCCGCGAGGCCGCGGCGTTCATCCGAGGAGAGCTAGTGTGATCGAGCTGAACGCAAGAGTTGGAAGATCCATCGTGGCAGCGCCGCGACGGCGATCGCGTCGGGTTGGGCGGAGCGCCACTGCCGTCGGGCTCGCAGTGTTGCTGCATCTGGTCGTGCCGCCTGCGATGTCGGCGGCGACCCTGACGCTCGCGTCGACGACGTCCACCGAAAACTCGGGGCTTCTCGCCTACCTGCTTCCACGATTCCAAGCGGCTACGGGCATCTCCGTACGCGTCGTTGCCGTCGGCACCGGGGCGGCGCTGCGCATCGCCGAGGCAGGCGACGCCGACGTTCTGCTGGTGCACGACCGCCAGGCCGAGGAAGCGTTCGTCGCCGCCGGCCATGGCGTCGCCCGCCACGACGTGATGTTCAACGACTTCGTGCTCGTGGGTCCCAGTGACGACCCGGCCGGCGTGCGTCGTGCAGCCCGTGCTGCAGGCGCACCGAGCATCCTGCTCGCGCTCCGGCACATCGCCGCGAACCAGGCCCCGTTCGTTTCGCGCGGCGACGACTCCGGTACGCACCGTGCAGAGATGCGGCTGTGGGCGCGCGCCGGCCTCGACCCCGGCAGCATGCCGACCGGCTGGTACCGTTCCGCGGGGGCAGGCATGGGCGCAACCTTGAACACGGCGAACGCGATGCAGGCGTACACGTTGTCGGATCGCGGCACCTGGCTCTCGTTCCGTAACCGCGACGACCTCGACATCATCGTCGAAGGCGACCCGCCCCTGCGCAACCCGTACGGAGTGATTCGGGTGAATCCGGAGCGCCATCCCCACGTGGCGAGCGAAGCGGGCAAGCGCTTCGTCGAATGGATGACCGGGCCCGCAGGCCAGGAGGCGATCGGTGCGTTCCGCATCGACGGGGAGGTTCTCTTCCATCCAGTTCGGCCGCCCGCAGCGGCTGAGGCGACGCCAGCCGGCGGCGTGGATCCTGGCCAGGTTGCCGACCCGGCGGGCGTGCGCTAAGCACAGCCGTTCCCCCAAACGGTCGTTTGGCGCGTGTCGAGGACGAGGCTGCGATGAATCTCGAGTACAGCGACGAGTATCAGGAATTTCGCGACGAAGTGCGCGCGTTTCTCGCCGAGAACTGGACCCAGGAGGACGTCGACGCTGCGCCGGCGCCCGACCCGACGGCAGCCGCGTTCGGCATGGTGGCGCGCACCGACGAGCGCGCCACCCGCTTCCGGATGCGCGCCATCGATCGCGGCTACCTGTACCGCCACATTCCCAAGCGCTACGGCGGCGGCGAGCAGCCCCCCGACCCGCTGGCCGGAGCGATCATCTTCGAGGAGTTCAAGCGCGCCAAGGCTCCCCACGAGCTGATGGGCCAGGGACCGAGCATGCTCGCCCCCACCCTCGTCGAGCACGGCACCGAGGAGCAGCGCGAGCGCTTCGTCCGCGACACCCTGCTCGGCAAGATCACGTGGTGTCAGGGCTACAGCGAGCCCGGATCCGGCAGCGACCTGGCGTCGCTGCGAACCCGGGCCGAGCTCGACGGCGACTTCTGGGTGGTGAACGGGCACAAGATCTGGACCTCCAATGCCGAGACGGCGGATTGGATGTTCTGCCTGGTCCGTACGGAACCGGACGCGGCCAAGCACGACGGCATCAGCTATTTGCTGATCGACATGAAGACGCCCGGCATCGACGTACGCCCGCTACGGCAGATGACGGGTGAGGCGGATTTCAACGAAGTCTTCCTCGACAACGTGCGCGTTCCCGTCGGCAACCTGGTCGGCCCGCGCGGCCAGGGGTGGAAGGTGAGCCGGTCGACCCTCAAGCACGAACGGGCGCTCATCGGGAATTCGGTCTTCAGCCGAAGGACCCTCGACGGCGTGATCTTCATGGCGCACGCGATCGAGCGGCGTGGCGCGCGGGCCATCGACGACCCGGTTCTGCGCGACGCGATCGTCGCGGCCGAAGCCAAGGTTCTCGCCAGCGAGTATCATGGCTACCGCCTGCTGACGATGCAGGCCCGCCGCCAGGAGCCTGGCCTGACCGGCCTGGTGACGAAGCTGTACGGCACGCAACTCGGCTACGAGACCGCGAAGCTCGCCATGGACCTGCTCGGCGAGACCGGCCTGCTCGCCCCGGGCGAGGAGTCCGCTCCGGCGAACGGCATGTTCTTGAACGCATTCATGTGGTCGCTCGGTATGCTGATCGCCGGTGGCACCGCCAACATCCAGCGCAACGTCATCG
This sequence comes from uncultured bacterium, assembly GCA_937975525.1. Classification (GTDB taxonomy): domain Bacteria; phylum Desulfobacterota; class Binatia; order HRBIN30; family HRBIN30; genus CALJUJ01. The sequence continues at coordinate 9,280 of CALJUJ010000666.1, read as the reverse complement.
GCGAACGGGGCCTCGGGCTGCCGCGCGATGACGCCGGCCGCCCACGCTGAGCGACTTCGGCGAGAACGAACCATGGACTTCGGACTATCGGACGAGCAGCTACTGCTGAAGGAAACGGTGCGCCGCTTTCTGGCCGAGCAGTGCCCGACATCACGGGTACGCGCGATCATGGAGACGGAAACAGGACACGACGCGCACCTGTGGGGCGCCCTCGCCGAGCTCGGCCTCACCGGGCTTCAGGCTCCCGAAGCTCATGGCGGATCGGGGCTCGAGCTGCTCGACGTTGCGCTCGCGGCCGAAGAGCTCGGCTACGCGGCGACACCCGGTCCCTTCCTGGCACACACGATGGCCGTCGCGGCCCTACGAGCCGGCGGCGACAGTGCTCCCGCAAGCGAGTGGTTGCCGCGACTCGCCGCCGGCACCTCGATTGCGGCGACGGCCCTCGGCGAGCCCGGCGGCGTCTGGCAGCCGGAGGACATGACCGCGCGGGTGGAAGGCGGCAAGCTGAGCGGCGTCAAATCGATCGTGCCGGGCGCTGTGGTCGCCGACTGGGTGGTGGCGGCCGCGCAGGCGGAAGACGGGCCGGGGTTGTGCTGCGTCGCGTGCGGCGCCGGGTGAGTGGACGTGCATGCGCTGTCCGTCGTGGGCATGACGCGGCGTGCGGACTCGGTGCGTTTCAGCGAGGCGCCGGCGTTGCCGATCGGCGACGCCGTGGCGGTGCAGCGGGCATTCGATGCCGGTTGCATCCTCATCGCGGCGGACGCCTACGGCGGCGCGCGGCGGGCTCTCGACATGGCCGTCGACTACGCGAAGCAGCGCGAGCAGTTCGGTCGGATCATCGGCGCCTTCCAGGCGGTCAAGCACCAGCTGGCCGACTGCGCCACCGAGCTCGAGCCGGCGCTGTCGCTCTGGTGGTACGCTGCGCACGCGTACGACCACATCCAGGACCACGCCGAGCGCCACGCCGCGCTCGCCAAGGCACACCTCGCCGACGTCTTCGACCGGGTCGTGCGCGTGTCCACCGAGATCCACGGAGGCATCGGTTTCACGTGGGAATTCGACCTGCAGCTCTGGTTCCGGCGCTCCGTATTCGACCGATCCTACCTCGGCGAGGCGCGCTTCCACCGCGCCCGTGCGGCGACGATGGCCGGCTGGTGAAGCGTGGTTGTGTTCGACGGACCGATCTGACAGCAGTCGAGAAACGCACGAGTATCGAGGAGAATTGCCGTGGGAGCGCTGCACTGGTTAGTCGTCATTCCGTATTACTTCTTCCTGGCCCTCGCCTACCTGGGCCTGCTGATGGTCGGAACGCGGCTGTTGCGCATCAAGGCGTCGATCAACACGCTGGTCGGGATTTCGATCGCGATCTCCTTCCTCGACCTCGTCGTCCTCCTCGGTGGCGGCTTCTTGTCCATCGAATCGTTTACGTTCCTCCCATTGCTCGGCATCTTTGCGGTGTCGCTGGTCTGCGCCGCCCTCGACTCCCTGCTCGAGCGCCGACTTCCGTTGCCACTCGACGAGGAGTTGGCAGCGATCGAGCAGCCGTAGCGCGTGGCGCCCGGTGCCCTCGACGGCGCCGTGTGCCGGCGCACCGCGAACCGTGCCTCGCCCCATGCTCCTGCCCCGCGGTTGCCGGCGCCACCGCGCCGATCGGCGCCGGTGGCAAACCAGCCCATCGCGGCAGCGAGGCTGCCATGGTCACGACGGCCTACGTCGGGGCACCCCGAGGTAGGCTGGAGCCCGAGAAGCGCGAGGCGTCGAGATGAAGCAGCGCAAGTTCTGGGGCTGGGGCTGGGAGGGCGAGGGCCCGACGGCCGAAGAGCAGACGAAGCTCGGTGCGCTGCTGGCCGAACGCTTCGGGCTCGACGAGGTCGTCGCCGACGAACCGCCGCACATCGACTCGATCGTTCTCCGCACCCCACGCGTCGCCGCGCCGCCGGCGTTGCGCAGTCGCGTGACCGCCGATCCTCTCGAGCGTGCCGGGCACACGTACGGCAAGAGCTTTCGCGACGTCGCGCGCGCTCTCACACGCGACTTCAGCGTGGCGCCCGACCTGGTGGCGTTGCCGACGTCCGAAGGCGAGCTGGTCGACATCCTCGACTGGTGCTCGACCGACGACATTGCCGTCCTTCCCTACGGCGGCGGCAGTAGCGTCGTCGGCGGCACCGAAGCGCGCGTAGGAGATCACTATCGCGGCGCGATCTCCCTCGATCTCCGCCATTTCGATCAGATACTCGAGGTCGATCGCGAAAGCCGCGCGGCTCGGATCCAAGCCGGCATCTTCGGGCCGGCGCTCGAGGAAGGGCTGCGGCCGCACGGGCTGACGCTGCGCCACTTCCCCCAGTCGTTCGAGTTCTCGACGCTCGGCGGCTGGATCGCCACTCGATCCGGTGGCCACTACGCGACGCTCTACACCCACATCGACGACTTCGTCGAATCGCTGCGTGTCGTCACTCCGGGCGGAACGATCGCAACCCGCCGCCTGCCGGGCTCCGGCGCGGGACCGAGCCCGGACCGCATGTTCATCGGCTCCGAGGGGACCCTCGGAGTCATCACCGAGGCGTGGATGCGCTTGCAGGATCGTCCGCGCTACCGGAATGCCACCAGTGCCACCTTTGCTTCCTTCGATGCGGCGGTGGCTTGCGTGCGCGCCATCGCACAAGCGGGCCTCTATCCAGCGAACTGCCGCCTCCTCGACGCCCGGGAAGCCCAGACTGCAGGCGCCGGCGACGGCAGCCGACATGTCCTGCTGCTGGCCTTCGAGTCCGCCGATCACGGCCTCGACGCATGGATGGCCCGCGCCATCGAGTGCGTTCGCGACCACGCCGGCGTCGTACCACCGGGCGCCGGTGCGACGCGTGAGCAGGTGGTGGGCGACCGTAGTGGATCGGCGGGTGCCTGGCGCCAGTCCTTCCTCGGTGCTCCCTATCTCCGCGACGCGCTGGTCGCGCTCGGAATGATCGTCGAAACCTTCGAAACCGCCGTCACCTGGGATCGCTTCGCGGCGTTCCACCAGGGCGTCACCCGCGCCGTCGAGGAGGCGCTCGAGCAGGTATGCGGCGGCGGCAGCGTGACGTGTCGCTTCACGCACGTCTACCCCGACGGCCCCGCACCCTACTACAGCGTCATCGCTCCCGGCCGCCGCGGTGCGCTGGTACAGCGAGGGGACGCGATCAAGGCAGCAGCCGCAGAAGCGCTCCTGCGTCACGCGGGACCCGTCACACACCATCACGCGGTAGGACGCGACCACCGACCATGGTACGACGGACAACGCCCGGAGCCGTTTGCCGCCGCGCTACGGTCGGCGAAGAGCAGCCTCGATCCGAGCGCGATCCTGAACCCCGGGGTGCTGATCGACCCGATCCTCCCCGCACGAACGAGGTGAGCCATGCCAAAGGATTCGTTGACGATCACCGACAACCGCACGGGAACGGCGTACGAGATTCCCATCGAGCAGGACACGATCTCAGCGGCGTCGCTCAACGACATACGAGCGACGCCCAAGGGATGGGGACTGTTGTCGTTCGACCCGGCGCTTCGCAATACGGCTACTTGCCGCTCCGCCATCAGCTACCAGGACGCCAGCAACGGACTGCTGTGGCATCGTGGCTACCCGATCGAGCAGCTTGCGGAGAGCTCGACCTTCCTCGAGATCGCGTACCTGATCTACGAGGGCGAGTTGCCCACCAGGGCGCAGTTCGACGAGTGGCAGCGCGACATCGCCGAGGAGTACTACATTCACCAGTCGATCACGAAGTTCCTCGATGGTTTTCACCACGATGCGGACCCGATGCGAGTGCTGGTGAGCACGGTCGCGGCGATGTCGACGTTCTATCCGGAAGCCGAGCGCGTCGAAGATCCGGCCAATCGCCGCCGTCAAGTCGTGCGCCTCATCGCGCAGGTCCCCACGCTCGCCGCATTCGCACACCGCCGGCGCGTAGGCATGCTCTATGCCTACCCCGACACCGCCCTTTCCTACGTCGGCAACTTCCTCAGCATGATGTTCCGCACGACCGAGCTGCGCTACGAGCCCGATCCCATCGTCGAACGGGCGCTCGACGTGCTGTTCCTCCTACACGCCGACCATGGCCAATCGTGCTCGACCACGACGATGCGCTGCGTCGGTAGCGCCCGCACCGATCCGTACGTCGCCTCCTCCGCCGCCGCCGCGGCGCTGTCGGGTCGCTTCCGCAGCAACGGCATGAACGCCATCCTCCGAATGCTCGACGACATCGGCAGCCCGGCGGGCGTGCAGGCTTTCGTCGACAAGGTGAAGGACGAGCGAGCCGAGCCAGCCGGTTTCGGCCATCGCCTCTACCGCAGCTACGATCCGCGCGCACGAATCCTGCGACTGGAGGCGGAGCGGCTGTTCGACGTCGTCGAGCGGCCAGAGATCTTCGACATCGCCCTGCGGCTCGACGACGTCGCCAGCCGCGATCCCTACTTCGTCGACCGTGGCCTGTTCCCGATCGTCGATTTCTACGAAGCGGTGATGTACGTCGCGATGGGATTTCCCGAGGACATGTTTCCCGTCCTCTTCGCCATCCCTCGGTTCGTGGGCTGGACCGCGCAGTGGGAAGAGATGATCAGCGAGCCGGAGCAACAGACCTACCGCCCGCAGCAGATCTACATCGGCCGCAGCGAGCGCGCCTACCAGCCGATCGACGAACGTTGAGGTCGGCGACGGGTCCCGGGCGTCGGGACCCGTCGCCGCCGCCTACTTCGACAGCTTGGCGAGGGCGCGATCCATTCCGCCGAGGATCGAGGCCGGATCCAACTCGTTGTAGAAGTACTTGTACTGGGGGCGATTCTCCGTCAACGCCGGGTCGAGCACTCCATCCGAGCTGAGGAAATAGGTCCGCGGGATGTACTCGCCGTCGGGCTTGAACTTGCTGCTGATCGCCGGGTGCGCATCCTTGTCGACGCGCACCATGACGAACTTCTTCGCCTTCTCGACCACCGCTTCGTCGTGGAACACCTTCGCGTAGTTCGTGCAGTGCGGGCACCAGTTCGTGTAGAAGATCAAGCAAATCGGTTTGCCGTCTTCCTTCGCTTTCTTCAGGCCCTCTTCGTACGACTGCCAGGCGATGCCGGTGTCGTTCCAGTCGCCGCCCGCAGCGGCGGGTTGGGGTGCGACCAGTACCGCGAGAAGAGCGAGCACGGCCAAGCGAGCCAAATGGTGGGTCATGCGTATCCTCGTCGATGCGGCGCTCACTGCGTCGCGGATTCCTGTTGGAGGCGGCGCGCGCCTTCCGCCTCGGGGGTCACATCGCTGTGACAGGCGTTCTTGCTGCCGACCTTCGGCAGCGCCTGCGCCCGGCGCTCGAGCAGTTCCTTGGCATCGGCGGCAACCCCGGGGCTCGGGCTCGCGCGGCGGGTCGGCTGGAAACGCGGATCCTTGCCGCTGGCGAAGCTGACGATCTCCTTGGAGATGCGCATGCTGCACCAGTCGTGCCCGCACATCGCGCAGAAGTCCGTGTCGACTTCGAGGTCCTCGTCGTGCAACGCCCGCGCCGTCTCGCCGTCGAAGGCGATGTCGAACTGCCGCGGCCAGTTGAGCGCCGCGCGCGCGCGGGACATGTCGTCGTCCCATGCACGCGCGCCGGCGATGCCCCGGGCGACGTCGCCTGCGTGCGCGGCGATCTTGTAGGCGATACAGCCGGCACGCACATCCTCCGCCTTGGGCAGGCCGACGTGCTCTTTCGGGGTCACGTAGCACAGCATGGCGGCGCCGGCGCGCGCGGCCTCCGCGGCGCCGATCGCGCTCGTGATGTGGTCGTAGCCGGGAAAGGCATCCGTCACCAGCGGCCCGAGCACGTAGAACGGTGCGTCGTCGCAGACGCGCTGCTGAAGCTGCATGTTCATGGCAACCTGGTCGAGGGGCACGTGCCCCGGGCCTTCGACCATCGCCTGCACACCCGCCTCCCGGGCCCGCTGGACGAGCTCGCCGAGCGTGTGGAGCTCGGCCAGCTGGGCGGCGTCGGTGGCATCGGCCAGACACCCGGGCCGCAAGCCGTCGCCGAGCGAGTACGTCACGTCGTACTCGCGCATGATCGCACTGATCTCGTCGAACAAGTCGTAGAGCGGGTTCTGCTTGCCATGGTGGATCATCCACTTCGCCAGCAGTGACCCGCCGCGCGAGACGACTCCCGTCAGCCGTTGCCCGACCAGCGGCAGGTGCTCGCGCAACACACCCGCATGCAAGGTGAAGTAGTCGACGCCCTGGCGCGCCTGGCGCTCGACCTCGGCGAGGATCGCGTCGTAGGTGAGGTCTTCGATGCGGCGGCCGAGGATCATGCTGTAGATCGGCACCGTGCCGATCGGAATGGTGCTGTTGTCGATGATCGCCTGCCGACACTCCTCGAGGCGTCCCCCCGTCGACAGGTCCATCAGCGTGTCGGCCCCGAAGCGCTGCGCCCAGAGCAGCTTCTCGACCTCTTCGTCGAGGCTGCTGGAGACGGGCGACGCGCCGATGTTGGCGTTGATCTTCGTCGTCACCAGGCGGCCGATGCCGACGGGATCGAGGCGCTTCGGCGCGCGCTCGCCGCGTAGCGACTCGGGATCGTCGATCGCCGCCCGCCGCTGGGTGACCGTCTGGTTCGTCCACAGCTGCGCCTGCGCCGATGCCCCCGGGTGACCGACGGCGGGCTGGTCGAGGTCCGCCGTCGCACCGCTCGGCTCGCCGCCCGCGGAGCCGGCGAGATGCCGACGGTTGGCCGGGATCACGAGGCGCCCCCGCGCGACCTCCTCGCAAATGAACTCCGGCGTGCAGTTCTCACGTCGGGCGACCCGGCGCATGGCCGGGGTGATCGTTCCGGATCGTGCGGCTTCGAGCTGCGTCATCGAACTCTCCTGTCGTTGCATGGGACGCGAGGATCGTACGCGCCGGGGTGGGAGGGCGCAAGGTGCGACGGGTGGACCTCGCGCGCGTCGCGTACTAAGCACCGGGCCGTCGCGGCGCAACGCGACGATCGACGAAACAACGCGAGGAGTTCCCCGATGGATCAGGTTCGCTTCGACGACATCGAGAAGTTGCAGAGTCTGGTGGGCGACGAGTTCGGCGCTTGGGGCGAGCCGATCGAGGTGAGCCAGGAGAAGATCAACCAGTTCGCCGAGTTGACCGGGGATCATCAGTGGATCCACGTCGACGTCGAGCGCGCCAAGCGCGAAAGCCCCTTTCGCCAGACCATCGCCCACGGATTCCTGACGCTGAGCCTGGTCCCCATGCTACGGCCCCGCTCGCAGTTCCAGATCGTCGGCTACGGCAACGCCACCAACTACGGCTCGGATCGCCTGCGCTTCGTCAGTCCGGTGCCCGCCGGCTCGCAGATCCATGCCCGCAGCCGCCTCGTCGCCGTCGAAGCCAAGCCGAAAGGCACGCAGGTGACCAGCGAGATCGCCGTCCACGTCGTCGGCAGCGACCGGCCGGCGCTGCTGTACAACATGCTCGTGTTGTACCACCCGCCGGCATCCTGAGGCGGCGCCGCGTATTCCCGTGGGCGAGACCGTCCGCATCGGCGTCCTCGGCGCCGCGCGCATCGCACCGATGGCGCTCCTTCGCCCGGCGCGCGATTCGACCATCGCGAGCGTCGCCGCCGTGGCCGCCCGTGACCCCGAACGGGCTCGCCGGTTCGCCACCAAGCACGGCATCCCACGCGTGCACGCGAGCTACGCGGAGCTCGTCGACGACCCCGAGATCGACGCGATCTACAATCCCCTGCCGAACAGCCACCACGGGCTGTGGACGCTGCGTGCCCTCGCGGCCGGAAAGCACGTGCTCTGCGAGAAGCCGATGGCCGCGAACGCGGAAGAGGCGCAGCGCATGGCGGCCGCGGCGCGTGAAGCGAAGCGGGTGCTGATGGAGGCCTTCCATTGGCGCTACCACCCCGTCGCCGAGCAGATGCACCAGGTGGTCGTCTCCGGCGAGCTCGGCGCGATTCGCCACGTCGAAGCCCATTTCTGCATCCCCCTGCCCATTCCCGGCGACATCCGCTACCGCGCCGATCTGGCCGGAGGCGCCTTGATGGATACCGGATGCTACGCGGTGAGCATCCTGCGGTTCCTCGCGGGCGCCGAACCGGATGTCGTCCGCGCCCGTGCCGCGCTCAGCAGCGCCGGCGTCGACCGCCGGATGGAGGCCGACCTGCGGTTCGCCGACGGGCGTAGCGGACGAATCACCTGTGGACTCCTGGGCTGGCCGCCCTTCCGCGCCCGCGCCACCGTCATCGGCGATCTCGGCCGACTCGAGGTGTTCAACCCCATCGCTCCGCAGCTCGGCCACCGGCTGACGGTATTCGGTCCCGGCGGCCGGCGCCGCTGGCGCGCGCACGGCCCGTCGTCGTACGCGGGCCAACTCGATGCCTTCGTCCGCGCCACGCGCGGCGAGCCGGTGGCGACGCCCGGGGAACACGGCGCCGCCAACATGCGCGTGATCGACTCCATCTACCGGGCCGCCGGGCTCGAGCCGCGGCAGCCGGCGGGCACGAGCTGATCGCCCCCGCGCCCCCGTTGCACCACGCCGACGTTTCCGCTTCAGTACGAGAATCCCAACCAAAGAGGTCCAGTATGTCGCTCGACGACGCAACGCGCCAACGTATCGAATCGCTGATCCCCGCCGACGGGGTCGTCTTGTTCATGAAGGGCGACCGCGACCAGCCCCAATGCGGGTTCTCGGCCCGTGTCGTGCAAATGCTCGACAACGTGCTGTCGAGCTACGCGACGTTCGACGTGCTCGCCGACCCGGAAGTGCGGGAGGGCATCAAGGAGTTCTCCAACTGGCCGACGATTCCGCAGCTCTACGTCCGTGGCGAGTTCGTCGGCGGCTGCGACATCATCTCCGAGATGTACGCTTCCGGCGAGTTGCACACGACGTTGGGTTTGCCCGCGCCCGAACGCAAGATCCCGAAGATCACGATCACCGATGCCGCCGCCGCCGGCTTGCAGGGCCACCTCGACAATGCCCCCGACGGCGTACATCTCTTCCTGGCCATCGACGCGGCGTACGAGACGTCGTTGGGCCTCCGCCCCAAGCAGGGCTCGGAGGTGGAAGTCGTCGCCAATGGCGTCACCGTGCTGATGGACGTCGTCACCGCTGAAAAGGCCGACGGGGTGACCATCGACATGGTCGAAGGCCTCGGTGGGACGTCCTTCAAGGTCGACAATCCGAACGCACCCGTGCCCGTGCGCCAACTACCGCCGATCGAGGTCCGCAAGCTCCTCGACGAGGGCGTGGCGTTCGAGTTCCTCGACGTACGCAGCCCCGAGGAACGCGCCACCGCGC
>CALJUJ010000665.1 GCA_937975525.1 uncultured bacterium | reverse complement strand
CAGCGGGGCATCGATCATCCGAAGAAGTCCTCGGCCAGGGTCGGCACGACGACGACCTCGGTGGTTTCATCGCTGCGGAAGACGCGGAAGACCCGCTCGTTGCCCGGCGGCACCGCCCACAGCGACTGGTAAAGTTCCGACTGGTTGGTGATCCGGTCGCCGTCCACGGAGATCAACACGTCCCCGGCTTTCAAGCCGCCCTGTTCCGCCGGGGTCCCGGGCAGAACGCCGGCGAAGACCACGTGGCGCCGCAGCGTGTAACAGAAGAACCCGGCCCACGCGCGCGGAGGGCGAGCCACGCGACGCCCGTGCTCGAGCAGCTCTTGGCGGTGCGCCGAGTAGAGCTCCGCCGGAATGGCCAACGTGAAGCGGCCGACCTCGCCGAGGTCGAGGAAGCTGATGCCGACGACACAACCGCGACGGTCGACGAGGGGGGCCCCGCCGAGTCCGGGATTGCGCGCCGACGTGGCGATGGCCGCGTCGAGAGCGAACTCCCAGTTCGCGGTGAATCCGTCGAGAGCCATGACGATGCCGTCGCTGACGCGCCGGTCGCCCTCCCCGGTCACCGCGACGACGAAGATCTCGTCGCCACGCCCGACGTCGCCGAGGGTGCCCGGCTCCAATCCGGCAGCAGGGGTCCGTGCGGGCGCCAACAGCGCCAGGCCGCCGTGGAAATCCTGGGCGACGACCCGTGCCTCGATCACCTCGCCGTCGGGGCCGACGACCTCGACCTCGCTCGCGCCGAGGACCACGTACTGGACGGTGAGCACCAATCCGTCGGGCCGCAGCACCACGCCCGAAGACGCGCGCTCGCGGCCGAGCACCGCCGTCGACGGATGCGACGGCGGCACGCTGGCCTGGACGACCACGGTCGACCGGTAGGCCTGGTGCAGCAGTCGAGGAGGCGCATTCATGCGGTGGGTCGTGTGTGTTAAGGGAAACGGCACGGGACGCGTGCAATGCGGGAATTGAGCAAGAATCGGAAAGCGAGGCAAGGGCGTGCGCGCGCGAGGGCGGTAGGACCGTGAGCGCCACGCGGTCACGCCGCATCGCCATCGATCTCGATCCGCCCGCGCTACTGCTGCGCTGCGCCACCGAGGTCCGACCCTTCGCTCTCGACGGCGGGCGCTCCGGCTCGTGGGGTGGACGCCACGCCTTCGTCGGTTTCGACCCGTGCGCGACGTTGTCCGTCGACGCTGCGGGCCGGTGCCGAGGGGAGGCAATCGACGGCGGGGCGACGGCAGGAGATCCGCTGTCGTTGCTGGAGCGCTTCGTCGCCCGCCACCACCCGGAAGCGAGTGCGCACGGCGGCTTCGTCCTGGCGGCATTGAGCTACGACCTTCGCCTCACGCTCGAGCGCTTGCGGCACCCGCGAGCGCTCAGGCCCGACCAGCCGTTGCTCTACGCGGCCGCGTACGACTGGTTGCTCGTGCACGACTCCGCGGCCGGCACCTGGGAGTTGCGTGCGCGACCCGGAGCCGACGTCGACCTCGATGCGGTCGCCCGACGCATCGCGCGCTGCGCGGCGCGGCCGGCGCCCGTCGATCGGCTCGACGCCGCCGGTCCGCTGCGGCCGGAGCGCACCGCGGCAGAGCACATCCGAGCGGTGCGCTCAGCGCTCGACTACATCGCCGCCGGCGACGTCTATCAGGTCAACGTTGCGCAGCGATTTAGCGCGCACGGCGTCACTCACCCGGCCGGCTTTTTCGCGACGCTGCAGCGGAGCCACCCGGTTCCCTTCGGTGCCTACGTCGACACCGGCGCGGAAACGCTCGTATCGAACTCGCCCGAGTGCTTCCTATCGCGCGACGGGGTGCAGGTCGCCACGTATCCGATCAAGGGAACCCGTCCGCGCGCCGTCGGTGTCGCCGCCGACCGGCGGCGCGCGGCGGAGCTGGCCGCCGACGCCAAGGAGCGGGCCGAGCACGTGATGATCGTCGACCTCGAGCGCAACGACCTCGGCAGGGTGTGCCGCACCGGCTCCGTGCACGTGCCCGAGCGCATGCGCGTGGCGAGCTTTCCATCGCTGCACCACCTCGTTTCGGAGGTGCGCGGCACACTGCAATCCGACTTAGGTTGGGAGGCCTTGTTGCGAGCGACCTTTCCCGGCGGCTCGATCACGGGAACGCCGAAGATCCGGGCCATGGAGGTCATCGGCGAATTGGAGAGCTGCGAACGCGGCTTCTACACGGGGTGCATCGGCCTGCTCGGCTCCGACTGGGCTCGTTGCAGCATCGCCATCCGCACGGCGACCGTGCGCGACGGCGAGCTCGAGTTCCACGCCGGCGGTGGGATCGTCGCCGACTCCGATCCCGAGCGCGAGCACGAGGAGGTCGTACTCAAATCGCAGCCCTTCGCCCAGGCCCTGGCGGCGCTCGCCGCGTGAGACATGCCTGCGACCTCCCGAGTCCTCGTCGACGGCCGCCTGACTCCGGCCGATCGCGCTGTCGTATCGGTTTTCGACCGTGGCTTTCAGTACGGTGACGCTCTGATCGAAACGCTACGCGTCGCCCGTGGCGACGCGATCGCCGCCGAAGCGCACTTGCAGCGACTGCAGCGCTCGGCGAACCTCCTCGGCTTTCCGCTGCCGGAGCGTGATTGGCGCTCCGACATCGGCCGACTGATCGATGTCAACGAACTGTCGGCGGTCGAGGCCTGGGCCCGCATCACGTTGACGCGCGGAACGTCGGCGCGCGGCCTACTGCCGCCCGCTGCCGCGGCCGCCCGCTGCATCGTCGCCGTCGGTCCCCTCGACCCCTCGATCTCGCGCCTGCGGCGCGACGGGCTGCACGCGCACATCCTCGGATTCGGCCGCGGCGCGGCGCTCGCCGAACACAAGCACGCGTTCTACCTGCCGAGCATCGAAGGCCGGCGCCAGGCGGCCCTGCGCGGCTGCGACGACGGCCTGTTCGTCGGGCCCGGCGGCGCGGTGGAGGGGGCGACCAGCGCCAATCTGTTCGCCGTGATCGACGGCGTGCTGGTGACCCCGCGCGGCGGCGGGGTGCTTCCCGGTGTCACCCGCGCGCGAGCGTGGGCGGCCGCCCGTGCCCGCGGCTTGCGCGTCGTCGCCCGCCGACTGCCGCGGTCGCAGCTGCTCGGCGCCGGCGAAGCGTTCCTCACCAACGCCTTGTTCGAGGTCGTGCCGCTGGTGCGCATCGACGATGCCCCGGTCGGTCGCGGCCGCCCCGGGGCACTGACCCGGGCGCTGCAGGAAGACCTGCTGAACGGCGCCACACGCCGCAGAATTCGTTGACTTCGCCAGGTCGCTTCTATACTTTCCCCGTTTCCCGCACGGCCGCCCGCGAGGGACGCGCAAGGGAATCATGTTCGAAACACTGAGCGACAAGATCGATCAAACAGTCCGCAAGCTGCGCGGGCTGGGACGGATCACGGAGAAGAACATCTCCGACGCGGTCCGCGAGGTTCGCCTCGCGTTGCTGGAGGCCGACGTCCATTTCGAGGTCGTCCAGGACTTCACCAAGCGGGTGCAGGAGAAGGCCCTCGGCCAGGACGTGCTGCAGAGCCTGACGCCCGAGCAGCAGTTCATCAAAGTCGTGCACCAGGAGCTCGCTCACCTCATGGGCGACAAGGCGGCGAAGCTCGACCTGTCGGCGACGCCTCCGGTGCCGGTGCTGGTCGTCGGGCTTCAGGGTTCCGGCAAGACGACCTCGGTGGGCAAGCTGGCAAAGCTGCTGATGGGCGACCAGCAGCGGCGCCCGTACCTGGTTCCCGCGGACGTCTACCGCCCGGCGGCGATCGAGCAGCTGACGATTCTCGGCGCCCAGATCGACTGCCCGGTGCACCCGTCGGAGGCGAGCCAGGACCCGGTCGACATCGCCCGCGACGCGGTGAAGCAGGCGGCCAACCTGGGTCGCGACATCGTGCTCATCGACACCGCCGGTCGCCTGCAGATCGACGACGAGCTGATGGACGAGCTCGTGCGCGTAAAGGCGGCCGTGCAACCCAAAGCGGTACTGTTGGTCGTCGATGCGATGACCGGCCAGGACGCGGTCAACGTCGCGCGTGGCTTCCACGAGCGCCTCGGATTGACCGGCGTCGTTCTCACCAAGCTCGACGGCGACGCCCGTGGCGGCGCGGCGCTCTCGGTACGCGCCGTGACCGGGGCGCCGGTGCTCTTCGTCGGCACCGGCGAGAAGCTCGAGGCGATCGAGGTCTTCCACCCGGACCGGATGGCGCAGCGCATTCTCGGCATGGGCGACATGATGTCGCTGATCGAGAAGGCGGAGAAAGCCTATGACGCCAAGCAGGCGCAGGCGCTGCAAAAGAAGATGCGGAGGAACGAGTTCACGCTCGAAGACTTCCGCGACCAGATCCAGGTGCTCCGCAAGATGGGGTCGATGGGCGACCTCATGGGCATGATTCCGGGCATGAAGAAGCTCACCAAGGGCGTCGACATGGCGGAAGCCGAGACCGAGCTGAAGCGCATCGAGGCGATCATCTCGTCGATGACCAAGCAGGAGCGATCCAACCACCTCATCCTCAACGGAAGTCGCCGCAAGCGCATCGCGCAGGGCAGCGGAACCTCCGTCGCCGAGGTGAATCGCTTCTTGAAGCAGTTTCAGCAAACCAAGAAGGTAATGAAGAAGATGAGCAAGCTCGGCGGTCGCGGACCGATCCCGGGCCTGCCCATGTAGAAGCCGACCGTTCTCGAAGGGAGACAACACGTCATGTCAACACGCATCCGCATGGCTCGCTACGGGGCCAAGAAGCGTCCGTTCTACCGGATCATCGTCACCGACCAACGCTCGCCGAGCGGACGTCGCAGCCTGGACATGCTCGGCACGTTCGATCCGCGGGCGGACCCGGAAGTGGTCGCGCTCGACGGCGAGAAGCTGCGCGCCTGGCTCGAGCGCGGCGCCCAGCCGACGGATTCCGTGCAGCAGCTGATCAAGCGTAGCGGCGTGCTCGCCGCGACCAGCCCAGAGGCTGCTCCCAGCGAGCCGCAGGTATCCGAAGAATCGCCCGCATGAAGGAGCTCGTCGAGTACCTCGCCAAGGCTCTGGTGAACGACCCCGACGCAGTCGAGGTGAACGAGATCCAGGGCGATTCGGCATCGGTGCTCGAGCTCAAGGTCGCCAAGGAAGACCTCGGACGGGTGATCGGAAAGCAGGGGCGCACGGCGAAGTCGATCCGCACGATCGTCAACGCCGTCGCCTCGCGTGCCGACCGCAAGGTCGTTCTCGAAATCCTCGAAGAGAAGTAGCCGGGCGACGCGGCACACGCGCCCTGGCGGCCCCGCCGTGTCCACTTCCTCCCCTCGCTCCGCCGCCGCTGGCACGCTCGTGCCCCTCGGACGCATCAGCGCCACCCACGCTCTGCGCGGTGAGCTCCGCGCTCGCCTGTACAACCCGTCCTCCACGGCTCTCGACGATGCCGAGCACGTCGTGCTGCGCTTCGCCGACGGGAGCGTGGAAGAGCGCCGGCTCGTCGCGGTGCGCAACCACAAGCCGGGGCTACTGCTCGTTCAGCTCGACGGATGCACCTCGATCGACGACGCCGAGCCGCTCGTCGGCGCCGAGATCCTTCTCCCGTACACCGAGCTCCCCGAGCTCGGTGCGGACGAGGTCTACCACTTCCAGCTGATCGGAATGCGCGTCGAGACCACCGACGGCCGCGACCTCGGCTGCATCGCCGAGGTGATGGACCTCGCCGCGCACGCCGTCTGCGTCGTCCGCGGCCCAGGGCGCGAGATCCTCATCCCCTTCGTCGATGCTTTCGTGCGCGACGTCGACCTCGCCAACGGTCGCATGCTGGTCGAGCCGGTCCCCGGCCTCATCGACGACGGATGAACTTCTCGATCCTCACCCTGTTCCCGGACTTCTTCGCGTCCCCTCTGGCGACGACGATGTTGCGCAAGGCGCAGGAGCGCGGCGCCGTCTCGTTCGCCACCGTCGACATTCGTGCCTACGCGACGGACAAGCACCGCGTCACCGACGACACGCCCTACGGCGGCGGCAGCGGCATGGTGATGAAGGCCGAGCCGGTGGTCGCGGCGCTCGAAGCGCTGCCGGGCTCGCCGCGGCGCATCCTGTTGAGCCCGCGCGGGCAGCGTTTCGACCAGATCGCCGCCGAGCGACTCGCTGCCGAGCCCGCGCTGGCGCTGGTTTGCGGCCGCTACGAAGGTGTCGACGAGCGCGTGCGCTCATTCGTCGACGAGGAGCTCTCGATCGGCGATTTCGTCCTCTCGGGCGGCGAGATCGCCGCCCTCGTGGTCGCCGACGCGGTCGCGCGGCTCGTGCCGGGCAGCCTCGGCTGCGCCGCTTCGACGCGCGAGGAATCCTTCGGGGACGGCCTCCTGGAGTACCCTCAGTACACCCGCCCCCCCGAGTTTCGCGGCCTGTCGGTCCCCGCCGTGCTGCTCTCCGGCGACCACGCTGCGGTCGCCCGTTGGCGCCGACGCGAAGCCCTGCGACGCACGCTGACGACGCGGCCCGATCTGCTCGACGCCGCCCCCCTGGACGCAGACGACGCGGCGCTGCTCGCCGAGCTGCGTCGCGACGCGGAACCCCGCGACACGGAACCCGACGATGGCTGACCTCTCGATCGTGCTGCTGCACTATCCCGTCGTCGACAAGAACGGCCTGATCGTCACGACGGCGTTGACCAACATCGACGTGCACGACATCGCGCGCTCGGCGCGCACCTACGGCGTGCGGCGGTTCTTCGTGGCGACACCGGTGCCGGCGCTGCGGGCGCTCGCCGCCAAGGTCATGGAGCATTGGGAGACGGGCTACGGCAGCACCTACAACGAGACCCGCAAGGACGCTCTCGGCCTGGTGCGGTTGGAATCGGACCTCGACACGACGATGGTCGCCGTCGAGCGCGAGACGACCCAGCGGCCGACGTTGGTGATGACCTCGGCGCGGCCGGGCGCGCAGCGCCAATCCTTCGCCGAGCTGCGTGCCGAGCTGGCGGGTGCCGGTGACGCTCCGTATCTGCTCGTGCTCGGCACCGGGTGGGGGCTGGCGCCGGAGATCCTCGCTCGTGCCGATCGGTTCCTCGAGCCGATCTTCGGGCCGACCGACTACAACCACCTGTCGGTCCGCTCGGCGGCCGCGATCATGCTTGACCGCCTTCTCGCCCCGCGGTAGAAACCCCGTTCGCCTGCGAGGCCGTGGTCCGAATCCGGATGTCGATCCGATCGGCCGACGACCGCAGCAACCTTTCGAGCACCGAGGAAGACGATGAACGTGATTGACGCGATCGAGCGCGAGCAGCTGAAGAGCGACATCCCCACCTTCCGTCCCGGCGACACCGTTCGCGTGCACGTCCGCGTCATCGAGGGCGACAAGGAACGCATCCAGGCCTTCGAAGGCGTCTGCATCGGCCGCAAGGGAAGCGCCAACCGCGAGACCTTCACCGTTCGCACGGGTTCCTACGGCGGCGGCGTCGCGCGCGTGTTCCCGTTGCGCTCGCCGGGCATCGACAAAATCGAAGTCGTCAACCGTGGCGTCGTCCGCCGCGCCAAGCTCTACTACCTTCGTGATCTGTCCGGAAAGGCGGCTCGCTTGAAGGAAGACACGCGCGAGCGCCGCAAGGGAGAGAGCTCCTCGGGCTCGTGATTCTCCGGCCGTCGCCAATCCGCCGCGCCGGCCGTCCCACCCTGATCCATGCGGGCGTCAGCCCGTCGCCCGCGATCCCTAGAACGTGAAGCGGCGCATGCTGATGTTCATCATCAGCCCGATTGCGACCATCGTCACCAGGAGCGAGGACCCGCCGTAGCTCAGAAACGGCAGGGTCGCTCCGACCACGGGCAACGACCCCGTCGTCATGCCGATGTTGATCAACACCTGACAGAACACCATTGCCGTCAACCCGGCTGCGACCAGCAACCCGAAGCTGTCCTTCGCCCTCAGCGCAATCACGAAGCAGCGGCTCAGCAGGGCGATGTAGGCGAGCAGCAGCAAGACGCAGCCCACGAACCCCCACTCCTCGGCGAACACCGAGAAGACGAAGTCGGTGTGCTGCTCGGGGAGGAAGTTGAGCTGGTTCTGACTGCCCTGCAAGTAGCCCTTGCCGGTCCACTGGCCGGCGCCGATGGCGATCTTGGACTGGATGATGTGGTAGCCGGAGCCGAGGGGGTCGGACTGCGGATCGAGGAACGTGAGAATGCGCTGGCGCTGGTACGGCTTCAGCAGCGACCAAGCGTAGGGGACTGCCAGGGCGGCTCCGGCGCCGAGGGTCAGCAGCAGGCGCATCCGCATCCCGGCGACCAACACCACCGAGCCCGCGGTCAGGGCGACGATGATCGCCGTGCCGAGATCGGGCTGGCGCAGGATCAGCAGTACGGGAATCCCGAGCAGCAGGGCGGGAATCGCCAGCGTCGAGGAGCGCACGGGGTCCTCGCCGACATGGCGATGCAGGTGCGCAGCGCACGCGATGACCACCGGGAGTTTCACGAACTCGGAGGGTTGCAAGGTCAGCGGGCCGATGCGGATCCAACGCTGTGCGCCGCCGCCGGCGACGCCGGCCACGGCAGTGACCAAGAGCAGCGCGACGGCCGCTGCGTACAGCGCGTACCCGTAGCGTTGCAACAGGTGGTAGTCGAAGCTGATCGTCAACAGCAACGCGACGAGGCCTATGCCCGCCCACGACAACTGCCGCACGACGAAGTGACTGACGAGCTCTTCCGGCGTGCGCGTCGCGCTGAGCACGGTCATCACGCCGACCCCGATCAGCAGCAACGCGATCAGAAACAGCGGCCACTCAAAGTGCGCGATCAGCCGCCGGTCCACTCTGAGCATAGTTGACTCCCAATCGCTGCTGCTTGAGCTCGAAATAGGCGGCGAACACGTCGCGGGCGACGGGCGCGGCCACCTTGCCGCCCCCGGCCTCGGCGTGCTCGACGAGCACCGCCACCGCGATCTCGGGCGCATCCGCCGGTGCATAGGCGACGAAGCCGGCATGGTCGCGAAAGCGCCACGGGATCTCCGTCGCCGCCTGCCCCTGCTTCTTCAGGCGAACGACCTGCGAAGTCAGAGTCTTGCCGGCGATGGCCGTCCCGGGCAGCTGGGCTCGCCGTCCTGTGCCCTCGCGATCGTGGACGACGTCGTGCAGGGCCTCCCGGATGAGCGCGAGCGTGCTGTCCTTGAGCTCCAGCGCTGCCACCACCTCGGGCTCGAATCGGCGCACCAGCTCACCGTCCGGCTCCTCGACTTGCATCACGAAATGCGGCCGCAGGCGTTGGCCGACGGCCGTGGCCGCCGCCATGTTCGCCATCTGCAGAGGGGTCGCGGTCACGTACCCCTGACCGATCGCCACCGACAACGTTTCGCCGGCGTACCAGGGTTGCCCGAATCGGCGGCGCTTCCAGGCGACGTCGGGGATCGTCCCCGGGCTCTCCGAGCCGAACTCGAGGCCGCTGCGTGCGCCGAGGCCGAAGGCGCGTGCATAGCGCGCGATCGTCTCGATGCCGAGGCGCTGCGCCACCTGATAGAAGTAGACGTCGCACGAATGGACGAGCG
>CALJUJ010000664.1 GCA_937975525.1 uncultured bacterium | reverse complement strand
TTTTCCAAGGTCGATGCATTCCGGTTCCAACGCTGCGATCTCTCGTGGATCGAACGGACGGGTCGGAAGCAGGTACGGGGTGAGCGGTTCGTTGTCGCCCATCTCGCTCCGTTTCCACCCTCGAACCCGTCGCGGTCCCGAAACGCGCAAGAAGTCCCGGATCTCGTCAATCTGTCCTTCGAACACGTCCTCGAAGAGCGACCCGGATGTGCCGAATGCCGTCGGCCCAAAACCCAAAAATCGTCGGTGTTGCCTTAGCGGCCGTCGCGCCAAGTCGGCCTCAATCATCTTTGCGGAATCGTCGTCGATGACTTCCCTCTCAATCCCGACTTTCTCACGAAATCTCCTTGCACTCTTGCCGCCCAAGTAAGGCCTTGTCGCCCCCTTGTTCCTCTCCCATGGCCATGCGCGGAGCGTCGCGTCCTTTAATCTGCCGGTGAAAGACTCGCGCACGATGCGCTCCAGCTCGGTATTCAAACCGTCGACCGCATGTCCATTGAACCGGTAGCTGAGCTTCGCGATCGGTGGCGACAGGAGCGCATCCAGAGATCGGATCGCAGCGTCGACAAGTTCACCGGCCTTGAACCAATCGCCACAAGCAACTGCAAGTCCAAGCAGGCGACCGAGGTAGTCGACATAGGTCAGGATGCTCTCCGGACGAACGATATGCTCGACGGCAAACTCGAAGAGCTCGTATCGCTCTTTCTTCCACTCCGAAGCAGGAAGATCGCGTTCGACGGTCTCCGCCCCACCCAACTGGATCGCGAACGCCATCCGCTTCACGGAGAGCCCGTCCGACTTCCGCAAGGTGTCGACGTGCGCTGTACCGTCCGTCGAAGTGCAGAGGACGCGCGCCGCCTGAGATCGCGTCAGAAAGTCAGGGTCGGGCATCATCCGACGCTCGCTCGACAACGCATCAACGTCCTTCTTGATCGTCTCGAGGAGATCGAGGCCGGCGCGTCCGGAGAGAAAAAAGATCTTCTGTTTCTTGCCTTGGAGAACGATCTCCGACCCTTCGGCAAACCCACCCGGAAAGATTCTGTGGCCGTCGTTGCCTTCCGACTCGACCGGAACGAGCATCCCGTCAGGTAGCTTCGACGCCACCCAATCCATGAGGCGATCGGGCGGTAGCTTTCCCGAATCGCGAAGGACCACGAACATGTCGTCAACATAGCGACCGTAGTGCAGCGGCCGCAGTTCCTCTTCGATGGCTTGGTCCCACGTGTGCAAGAGCACGTTCGCGAGGATCCGCGATGCGCTCAGGCTGATGGGAATCCCTTGCAACAGAGAAATCACCGATTCCCGCGACGCCTCAGCAATGGTGGCTGCTGCCGTGCGTGACCAATTCAGAAGGAACTCGAGCAACAGCTCGGTGAACTCGAGCTCGACTTCGGTCAACTTCGCTTTCGGGTTTTCGTTGTCCTCGGTCAGCCCGAGAGCTTCATGAAATTCCGGATTCGCGATGAAGGACGGGTCCATCCGGTGGAAGTAGTTGCGAACGTCGAGGGTCAGCGCGACGACCTTCTCGTCCGCTTCCAGCTCCCTCCGAATCACCCGCATTCCATCATCACGCC
The DNA here is from genome assembly GCA_937975525.1 of uncultured bacterium. Taxonomy (GTDB): domain Bacteria; phylum Desulfobacterota; class Binatia; order HRBIN30; family HRBIN30; genus CALJUJ01. Next base: position 1,718 of record CALJUJ010000664.1, on the reverse strand, counting down.
AGCGCTTGTAGTCGTAGAAGTACGCCTTCGTACTCCCCAATCCGCGAAGATCGTAGGTGCGCTCCTCTACAGCGGCGCTTTGGCGGCGACGGCGAAGCCGGTTGCCGTAGGCCGCCTTGCCCAAGCAGGCGTCGAATCGGTGCCCGATCCGGTTGATCCAGAGCGCCGACAGTACGTGCGCTTCGACCGGAAACTTGCCGGTAATCCGGAACTCCGCGCAGTGCCGCTGAGATTTGAGAAGGTACGCGAACGCGCGATCCTTGTCGGCGAAATACGCCCTTCCGTTGGATCGACTGCCGTCATCTGCGGGGGCAGTGGGGTCTGCCGAAAGCCCCTTCGGCACGATGAACAGCTCGCCGAGGTATCTTTTCGCGATCACCGATCGACGGGGTGACTGCAGTTGTCGCAAGATCCGTTGGAGCCCGCCTTCGAGGTCCTGCTCGAACTGCGCGAACTCGCGGCAGTGGGAGACGGCTCTCTCCCAGAAGCAGTCGTACTTGCCCTTTCGATAGGCATGGACCATGTCGTGCATGGTCAGGTCGTCCCACGACTGCAGCGGAGAGGTGTATCGCGAAAGATCAGTCACCGCGGCCTCCCGGCTTGCGTGCCGTTCCGGATTCGAAGAGCTCGGCCTGGCGACTGCTTCCGTATTGCGATGACGGCTCCGCTACGGAAGGCAACTCTCGGTCCTCCGCCCGCTCCACCGCGATCTCCGCCTGGAGCTTGGCGAAGCCTTCCTCGCCGAGGATGTTGCGGGCGTGGATTTCGCACTCGCGCCAGGACTCTTCCGGGGTTTGCTCGAGTTGCCAGTCGTAGAAGCGCGGGCCGAGGCGGCTCGCCACCGGCTGCGGCTTCTTCGCCCGCTCGTCGTGGCCGAGGCCGTAGTCGGCGAGACACAGCGTCTCCGGGAGTTGCCAGCCGTCGTCCGGGCCGGTGCCGCAGAACAGCGCGATCGCCCGCTCGCGGTCGCCGCCGCACTCCGCGATCAACCGCTGCAGGTCCTGGAACGCCACCTGCGCCAACACCGTGTGCCGCAACTCCGGGTCCTTGTCCTTGTCGACCCGCCAGAAGCCCTTGGGATCAAGGCCCCGCCGGAACAGTCGGTTTGCCAAGTTTTCCGTGGGATAGTCGCAAGCCTCCAGAATCATCGGCACGTCTGTCCCATCCGTGAGGAACAGAGCGAATGCGCAGGCGTCAATGATGGCGCGAATGCGAAGTCTCTCAGCACCAGTCAAGGCTTCTTTGCGCGAAGGCAGCGAACTCGCCCCTATCGATGTGCCAGTCCACCGGGCCTCCAATCGGCACCAGATCGGAGCCATCGCCACAGGTGGCACGGCCAACGAGGCACACGAAGACGTGAGGTTTCTCAATTCACCCGTGCCGCCAGAACCTGGGATAGCCGTCTCCGCCACGATGAATTCGTTGAGCGTCGTACCTCCCAATCGCCGCCGAAGCTGCCAATCGAATGCGAGTGAATTCAGAAGCCCCGAGAGAAGCACCATCCGCTCCGACGAACCATCCAGAATCAAGTTTGGAACCTTGTTACCACACGGTACGTTAGTCAGCGTGGCCGCAATCATGGTTCGTACGTTGGTGGAAGACGTAACATCCATGAACCCTATCTTCGGCCCCGGCGTAAATTTCAGGTTCCCTTCGCGGTCGCGTTTCGTGAGCGCGTCCGAAAGCGCCATCAGGTACTGCGGCTCGACGGCCTTCTC
>CALJUJ010000663.1 GCA_937975525.1 uncultured bacterium | reverse complement strand
GCACCGCGAAAGCGCTGGCGCCCCTCGTCGCCGAAGAACGGACCCGAGACGCGGTCCACCTCCTGCATCGCCTCGCTGAACGCCTCGATCGCACTCACGAGCTTGCCTGCCCTCTCGGCATCGACGCCCGTCTGCAAGGCGCGGAACGCTTCCTCCATCTGTCGCCGGCGACTCCAGAAGTCGGCCTCGAGAAAGTACAGATGAGTATCACCCAACTTCTCCAGGCACTCCGCCTGGGCCTCCTCGAAGGGCTTCCACAGGGGCTCGTAGCGCTGCCGCGCCGCTTCGACCTTCTCCTCGAAGCGCTCGCGTAGCTGTTGCAGCGAGTCCTCGAAGCGCGTCCCGCCGTCCGGCAAGTTGGCGGATCGTTTGATCCACTCGTCTTCCATGTCCGAGCGCGCCAGGAACTCGGGATTGCCGCCCAGCAAGATGTCCGTGCCGCGGCCCGCCATGTTGGTCGCGATCGTGACCGCACCGAGCCGGCCGGCCTGGGCGATCACCGAAGCCTCGGCCTCGTGGTTCACCGCGTTGAGCACGTTGTGCTTGATGCCGAGGCGCTTCAGGGTCTTGCTGAGCCGTTCGGAGCGCTCGACCGAGACGGTGCCGACGAGGACCGGCTGCCCCTTGCCGTGGCACTCCGCCACCTCGGCCCCGACCGCGTCGAACTTCTCGCGCTCGGTCTTGTAGATCACGTCCGGGAAGTCGACGCGCGCGAGCTTGCGGTTGGGGGGAATGACGACGACATCGAGCTTGTAGATGTTCTTGAACTCGACCGACTCCGTGTCGGCGGTGCCCGTCATGCCGGCGAGCTTGTGATACATGCGGAAGTAGTTCTGCAGGGTGATCGTCGCCAGCGTCTGGTTCTCGCGCTCGATGCGCACGCCTTCCTTGGCTTCGACCGCCTGGTGGAGTCCATCCGACCAGCGTCGCCCCGGCATCAGGCGGCCGGTGAACTCGTCGACGATGATCACCTGGCCGTCCTTGACGATGTAGTCGACGTCGCGTTTGAAGATCGCGTGCGCCTTCAACGCCTGGTTCACGTGGTGCAGCTGGTCGATGTGGTTCGGGTCGTACAGGTTCGTGACGTTGAGAAGCCGCTCGACCTTGGCGACACCGATCTCGGTCAACACGGCGGAGCGCGATTTCTCGTCGACCCAGTAGTCCCCCGACTCCTCCGCCGGAGTGTCGCCCTTCTTGTCGATGCGAATGCCTTTGCGCAGGCGCGGGATGACGCGATTGATGGCGTAGTACTTGTCGGTCGACACCTCGGCGGGCCCGGAAATGATCAGCGGCGTCCGCGCTTCGTCGATCAAGATGTTGTCGACCTCGTCGACGATTGCGAAGTTCAGCTCGCGCTGGACGTAGTCCTCGAGCCGGAACTTCATGTTGTCGCGCAGGTAGTCGAAACCGAACTCGTGGTTGGTGCCGTAGGTGACGTCGGCCCGATAGGCGTCGTGACGCTCGACCGGGCGCAGGTTGAGCAAACGGTAGTCCTTCACCGCCCACGACGGGTCGAACAGGAAGCTCGCGTCGTGAACGATCGCCGCACAGCTGAGGCCGAGCAGATGGTAGACCGGGCCCATCCACTGCACGTCGCGGCGCGCGAGGTAGTCGTTGACCGTGATGACGTGGACGCCACGGCCGGTGAGCGCGTTGAGGTACACGGCGCTCGTCGCGACTAGCGTCTTGCCCTCGCCGGTCTTCATCTCCGCGATCTTGCCCTGGTGCAGGACCGTGCCGCCGACCAGTTGGACATCGTAGTGGCGCAGGCCGATGGCGCGGCGCGCCCCCTCGCGGACGACGGCGAACGCGTCGGGAACGATGTCGTCGAGCACGTCGTTCTCGGTCTTGCGGATTCGCTCGTCGAGGTCGTCGATCTCCTCGCGAAAGTCGCGATCTTCGTTCGCCTCGGTCGGCTCTTCCGCCTCGGCCCGCTGCAATGCGCGGAGCTCGTCGAGCTCGCGCCGAAGCGGCGCGGTGGCTTCGGCGATGCGCTCGCGGAAGGCCACGGTGCGGCCCCGCAGCTCGTCGTCCGTGAGCCCCTGCAACTCCTCCTCGAACGCGGCGGCCTTGGCGACGATCGGACGAATGCGTTTGAGCTCGCGGTCGTTCTTACTGCCGACGATTTTCTGAATGACTTTCAGCATCGATTCGATTTGGTCCCACTTTGGTTGAGCCAATGAGCCTACCAGGCTCCCCGGCGAAGTGCACCCGTCGCTTCAGCGCTCGATCCGCACCGCCGACTCGACTTTCGCGCCCATGAAGCGCCCGCCGACCTTGACGAAGCGGTCCGGGACGTCGGTGACGAAGAAGCTGACCGAGCCTTCTCCCTCGGAACGCCTGAGCCCTTCAGCTTCGAGGGTCGCCGCAACCGCAGCTGCCGTCGTTTGCGCCGAGTCGACGAGAGCGACCCCGTCCCCCAGAAACCCGCCGATGGCGCCGGCGAGCAGCGGGTAGTGCGTGCATCCCAGCACCAGGGTGTCGATCCCGCTTCGGCGCAGACTGGTGAGGTAGAGCGACGTCGCCGCCGCGGCGACCTCGTTGTCCGTCCAACCCTCCTCCGCCAGCGGTACGAACAGGGGGCACGCCCGCGTATAGATCTCCAGATCCGGCTCCAGGGCGCGCAACGCGCGGGTGTAGGCGCCGCTGGCGATCGTCGCCTCGGTGCCGATCACGCCGACCTTCCGGTTGCGCGTCCGTGCCACCGCAGCCACCGCCCCCGGGTCGACGACGCCCAACACCGACACGTCGACAGCCGCAGCAACGGCATCGAGCGCGGGGGCCGCCGCCCTGTTGCAGGCGACGACGAGAAGCTTGATGCCCTTCTCGATGAGGAAGGCAGCGTTCTCCAGGGAGTAGCGCCGGACCGTCTCCGCCGACTTGGTCCCGTAGGGATAGCGTGCGGTGTCGCCGAGATAGATGAGGTCCTCGGCGGGCAGCTGGCGCGCGATTTCCTGCGCAACGGTCAGACCACCGATACCCGAGTCGAAAATGCCGATCGCGCCGGCGGGCGTCCGATTCATCGCGAGCGCCCCGCGAGCAGCGGCGGCCGCGCGACGCGACGCACGATCGAGCGTGCCACATCGCGATCCGCGGGCGCCTCGCCCATCACCCGCTCCCACACGGCCGCCGGCTCCATGCAGATGTACAGTGGCATGTCGGGATCGACGGCGCGCAGCCAGCCTAGGATCTCCCGGTACATGCGCACCCGCATGGCACGCCAGACACGCTCCTTGCCGTCGGGACACGGTACGAGCTCCCCGGTGAGGATCTGACCGCGATCGAGTCGAG
>CALJUJ010000662.1 GCA_937975525.1 uncultured bacterium | reverse complement strand
GTAGCGGTGCTCCGCTGTCATCAGCTCCAGTCTGCTGTGGCGGCGGGTGCGGAAGCTCTGCCACTCGTTCTCGAAGAGGAAACTGCCCGTCTTCCGCTCCTCGTACTCGATCTCCTCGCCCGACTCCGGCGCCTCCGCCACCGCGGCGTCGATTCCCGCCCCCACCGGGACGCGGATGATCTCCGGGCGCGACTCGTAGTCGAAATCCACCGCCCAGTAGTCCACCCAGTCGGTCCAGTGCTTCGTCAGCACCTCGTGCTTCACCGCTCCGTTCTTGTCCTTGCTCACCTTCACCAGCTGGCCGCGGTCGCACAGCACGTCGCTCTTGCCGTCCTTCAACGCCGCGATCGCCTCCGCCGCCGCTCCCTGGTTGTAGTAGACCGAGAAGTCCGTCAGCTCGATCCGCAGCGCCAACTTGTCCTTTGGGTCGAAGCGCGGCGTCGCTTCGACGAAGCTGATGTCGTGAAAGACGACCTGCCCCTTCTCGACCGCGCGCTTGTCGAAGACTTCCGCCGGGATGTACTTCGGCGTCAGCTCGATACCCTTCTGCCGCGCCTCTTCGAGCACCGCCGGGAACAGGCCCATCTCGAACTCGAAGGCGAGCAGGTCGACCCGCGTCGCGCCGCGCTTGCGGCACTCGACGACGATCTCCTCGACGAACAGCCGGCCGACCGGAAGGTTGATCGGACCGACGACGACGAGCCGTCCGGCGCGCTTGACGTGGAAGAAGCCGTCGCCGTCGAGCGGCTCGGCCTTGTAGGCGCGCAGGCTGAGCTCGCGGCACTCGTGCTCCTTCTGCGCCAGAGCGGTTTCGCGCTGCTCGGGGCTCAGCCGCCCACCGACGTTGAGGTAGGCCTGGCGCTCGTAACGCCCGAGGTTCAACACCTCGAAAGCGCGAAAGGGCTTGTTCGCCGCCTTGAGCTCACGCTGCACCTGGATCAGCCGCTTGCGCGTCGTGTGGATCGCGAACTTGCCGAGGTCGGTGCAGATCCACTTGCGCCCGAGCTTCTCCGCCACCGCCGCCGTCGTCCCCGAGCCGCAGAAGAAATCGGCGACGAGGTCGCCTTCGTTGCTTGCAAGTTTCATGACTCGGTTCAGAAGCACCTCGGGCTTCTGGGTAGCATAGCCAACGGCTTCGACCGCTTGCGAGTTGACGGAGCTCAAATCCGCCCAGAGATCCTGGATCGGGACGCCTGGCATCTCATCAAGGTAACGCTTGTACTGTGGAAGGTCTCGCCGCCGATTTCGATATCCATTGAGAAGTCGGCGCCGACGTCGAACGGCGGGTCGATGTAGATCAGCTTCAGGCCGCCGGCGTCCTCGATCTGCCGGCGCAGCGCCCCCGCCTTCAACGACGACAGGATCAGCTTGTTGTCGCCCCAGATGAGCTTGTTCGCCCAGCCACCCATCTGCCGGCCGCGGGCGTCGAACAGCTCGTGCTGGGCCTTCGTCTCCGGCCGCGGCTCGTCGACGTGCTCGAGCGTCTGGAACGGCAGCACCGCCGTGCAGACGTCCGCCGTCTTGCCGTTCCACACCAGCTCGACCTCGCGCTTGTCCTCGAACAGCAGGAACCGGTACCGGTCCGGCAGCGGCTTGCCGTCCTGGATCAGCTGGATCAGGTCGCGCTTCTCGGCGTCGGTCAGGTCGATGCGGGCATCACGGGCCATCGAGCGGATCCTTCACGATCGGCGTCATGGCGATCGAGGCGATGGGAGATTGCTGCTTCGTTCCGCACGCATTCGAACTCATTCGCACGCATTGCGACGCATTCGCAGGCGTCAGCAGCCGTCTGCAACCAATCGGAATTGTTTGGATTCTTTCAGACATCATCCGACTTTGTCGCACGCATTGAGGCGCATTCGCACGCACTCGTCCCTCGTCATTCGGCAGAAATCACCCATACGCCTGCACGTCCGTAACCCGTTACATCAACCCGCCCCTCACGTTTGAGACGCTTGAGCTACCGACACGTGCGACGTCGAGCTCGCCCAGGTCCTTGTACTCGCGGGTGAAGCGGCGCGAGAGGCGCGGGATCGCGATGTCCAGCGCATCGATGTCCTTGTCGTCGTTCTCGGTATCGACCTCGACGACGATCGAATCGTTGCGGCGGGCATCCTTGCCCATGGGCTTGCGCTCGAACTCGACGCCTTCGCTCTTGATGGACTCGACGAACTCCATGAACGCGGCCGTGCCGATGACGGAGACGTACTCGTCGTCGTCGCTGCCGAAGTACATTCGCCGCAGCCCGCGGCCGAGAGTCTGCTCCGGAAGGATGTTGCTCTTCGCGGAGTAGGCGCGGAGGCCGACGATGGTGGTGACGTTGCGAACGTCCCAGCCCTCCTTGAGCATGAGCACCGAGACGATCGCCTTGTAGGGGCTCGCCCAGCCGTCGATCGCGTTCGATTCCTCGCGCAGACGGTCTAGTTCCTCCTTTGCCTTGCCGGTGGCGGCTTCGGAGATCTCGCCGTTCTTCTTGGTGTGGATGACGAGCACGGCCCCTTCGAGCTCGGGCGCGATCTGTTCGAGATAGCGGCCGACCTCGTCGCAGTTGCGAGTATCGTCGACCATGACGAAGAGAACCGCCTTCTTGCCGAGCGGTTCGTGCTCCGCGTAGCTCTTGCGCCATTCTTCGACGCCGAGCTGCAGGTAGTCCGCATAGCGCTCGGTGAAGATCGCGCTCGTCCCCTCGTTGAGCTTCGCGATGCTCGGTGCGTCGGGCAACGTCGGGTGCTTGACGACGTTCTGGTGGATCGCCTCGACAAGCGGATAGTCGCAGACGGTCTGGACGAAGATCTCGCCACTGTCGTGTTTCGGCGTCGCGGTGACGTCGACCTGCAGTGCCAGCCGCAGATCTTTCTGGAGCATGCGGTGGTGGATATCGCGGATGCTCTTGAACCACGCCATGCGCGCGTCGTGGATGTGGTGCGCCTCGTCGTTGAAGACCGCGAGCTCGTCGATCTCGCGCACGATCTCGCCGAGGTCGGTGCGGCTGTCGGTAGTCTTGCCGGTCGGGCGTGGCCCGAAGGGTGCGAGGAAGTAGTCGCGAAGGTCGTCGTCATCGAGCGACGGCTCCCGAACATCACCGAGAAAGACGCGGTGGATGTTGGTGAGGAAGAGGTTGCCTGTGGGGCGCACGATGCGGACGTCGTCCTGGATGTGCAGGGTGACCTGAAAGTCGTCGCGCCAATTGCGGCCGGCGACGCCGTTGTCGGGCAGGACGGGGTCGTCGAAGAAGATGCGGAGACCGTCGAAGTAGGCCCGGAGACGATCGCGGCCGATGATGTTCGGGGCGATGCGGAGCACGTTGCGCGCGGGGGCCGATGCGGCACCGTAGAGCTTGTGGAAGTAGCACCAGGCGATCAGCAGCGAGAGGACCTTGGTCTTCCCGGAGCCGGTGGCCATCTTGCAGACGTAGCGGGGCCAGTCTTCGGGGAACAAGCCGGCGGAGACGGCTCCGGAGGCGTCGAACCGCATGAGGTCGAACTTGTCCCGGGCGCGGCGCACGTCATGGAGCCAGACGATGGTTTCGACCGCTTCGCGCTGTGCGAAGTAATAGCGGAACGGAGCGAGTGATCCGTCGGCCTGCTCGAGAAGATGGTCGGTCGAGAACCACCACTCGAGCAGGGCTCTCGACGTATCCGAGGCGCCGCTGTAGCCGGCGTCCCGCCACGCGGAGACTTCCTTCCGAATGCTGGCCACCAGAGGCGGAAGCAGTTTCTCGTATGCGGTGCTGCGCAGGTCCTCGGCCGCCGGAAACCAGCGTTGGTCGGGGTCGGGCACCGCGTACGGGGAGCGCGGGAAATCAGGGTGAAGGGCCATGACGTCTGTCGATCGGTCTATCGAATCTGCACCATTGGTACGGACAGACTTCCAAAATAGGTGGGACAAGTCGATTGAGATGGAAACGCGATCGCTCTCGCCGAGTCGGCGAGTCGTTCTCGCGAGGGCTTCCCGGTGCGTACGTCGGTCGGTGCCGAGCCGGTCCGGGGGCTCCATCCGCGATCCAGCTGGCCTGCCACCGGCAGCCATGTCCCGCGAAGCTCG
>CALJUJ010000661.1 GCA_937975525.1 uncultured bacterium | reverse complement strand
GGGCGGCCGCGACGAGTCCGCCTGGCGGTGCTCGTCGACCGCGGTCACCGCGAGTTGCCGATCCGCCCTGATCACGTCGGCAAGAACCTGCCGACGGCCACGGACGAATCGGTTCGGGTGCGCTTGCGCGAGAGCGACGGACGCGACGAAGTCGTCGTCCTCCGCGGGGAGCCCGGGCCTTGAGCCGGTTCGCGCGCCGCCACCTGCGCGCGCTCGAGGCCTATTCGCGCGACGAGCTCGAGTCCCTGTTGATCACCGCTGCCTCATTCAAGGAAATCTCCGAGCGTAACATCAAGCGCGTTCCGACCCTCCGCGGCAAGACCGTGGTCAGCTTCTTCTGCGAGGAGAGCACGCGCACGCGGGTTTCCTTCGAAATCGCCGCCAAGCGCATGAGCGCCGATTTCGTCAGTCTCAGCGGCGCCGCGAGCAGCGTCAAAAAGGGGGAATCCCTCCTCGACACCACTCGCAATCTCGACGCGATGCGGCCCGACATCATCATCCTGCGCCACTCGTCGTCCGGAGCAGCGGCGTTTCTCGCCGAGCGCGTATCGTGCGCGATCGTCAACGCCGGCGACGGTGCGCACGAGCATCCGACGCAGGCGCTGGTGGATCTGCTGACGATTTCCGAGCACAAGCCGCAGCTGGCGGGCCTGACGGTCGCGATCGTCGGCGACGTCATCCACAGTCGGGTGGCTCGATCCAATCTCTTCGCCTTGCGCACGCTCGGCGCGCAGGTCCGCCTGGTCGGGCCGCCGACCTTCCTGCCGCCGGAGGCGTCTACCTGGGGAGAAGTGCATCACGACCTGCGCGAAGGCGTGCGCGACGCCGACGTGATCATGATGCTGCGGGTGCAGCTCGAGCGCCAAGGGCGCAACTTCTTTCCGACGATCGAAGAGTACGCGCGCTACTTCTGCTTGACCGAGGAGCGCGTCGCCGCGGCGAAGCCCGACGTCATCATTCTCCATCCCGGACCCATGAACCGCGGCGTCGAGATCGCCACCGACGTCGCGGACGGGCCGTACTCGGTGATCATGAACCAGGTCACCAACGGCATCGCCGTGCGAATGGCGACGATGTTTCTCCTCGTGAATCGGCCGTCGGTGGAGATCGAGCTCGAGCTGGAAGCGGCGCGCCGTTCCGCGGCGGGCGAAGAAGTGCCGGCGTGAGGATGCCCGAATGTCTTTGTTGATTCGCAACGGAACGGTCATCGACCCGGCCAACGGCGTCGACAGGGCGCGCGACGTGTTGGTGCGCGATGGGCGAATCGCCGCCGTCGAGGAGCCGGGCAGCATCGCCGCCGACGGCGCGACGATCGTCGACGCCCAAGACCGCTGGGTGGTCCCGGGCCTGATCGACATGCACGTGCACTTGCGCGAGCCGGGCTTCGAGTACCGGGAAACGATCACCACAGGCGCGCGCGCCGCCGTCGCTGGGGGCTTCGCTTCCGTCGCCTGCATGGCCAACACCGATCCGGTCAACGACAGCGCCGCGGTCACCACGGCGATGCTCGACCGTGCCCGCGCGTCGGCTCCGGCCCGGGTCTTCCCGATCGGCGCGGTCTCCAAGGGCCTGCGCGGCGAGCAACTCGCCGAGATCGGCGAGATGCACGCCGCCGGGATCGTCGCCGTTTCCGACGACGGCATGCCGATCATGGACGGCAACCTGATGCGCCGCGCCCTGGAATACGCGGCGATGTTCGGCCTGGCGGTGATCGCCCACGAGGAGGACTGCAACATCGCGTCGGGCGGAGTGATGAACGAAGGCGAGATGTCGTTACGCCTCGGATTGCGAGGCATGCCTGCGGCGGCGGAGGATGCGATGATCGCGCGCGACATCGCCATCCTCGAGCGCACGCAGGGCCGACTCCACGTTGCCCACATCAGCACGCGGGGCGGCGTGCACCTCGTTCGCGAGGCGAAGCAGAGGGGCCTGGCGGTCACCGCCGAGGCCGCGCCGCATCACTTCACGCTCACCGAGCACGCTGTCGAGGGCTACAATACGAATGCAAAGATGAAGCCGCCTCTGCGCACCGAAGCCGACGTCCGCGCCGTGCGCGCGGGGCTGATCGACGGTACCATCGACGCGATCGCCACCGACCACGCCCCGCACCACAGGGACGAGAAGGACGTCGAGTTCGACAAGGCCAACGACGGCATCGTCGGCCTCGAGACGGCGCTACCGCTCAGCCTGGCGCTGTGGCGTGAGCACGGGATGGAGCGCAGCCGTCTGATCGCCGCGCTCACGGTCAACCCGGCGCGGATTCTCGGGCTCGACCTCGGCACCCTCGGCGTGGGCTGCGCGGCGGATCTGACCGTGATCGACCCCGAGGCGGCCTGGAGCGTCGAGCCGAGCGCGTTTCGCTCGAAGTCGCGCAATACACCCTTCGCCGGGGTCGAGATGGTGGGTCGGGCGGCGATGACGATCGTCGGCGGTCGCGTCGTCTGGCCGGAGGCGCAAGATGCTTGAGGTCGGCACCAGCGCCGGGCTCGAAAATCGGTACAATCGCAGCACGGGGCAGCGGCTCCGCGGGAAGGTTTCGTGAAAGCACTACTGACACTGGCAGACGGGACGACGTTCGAGGGCACCAGCTTCGGCGCCCGTGGCGAGGCGGGCGGCGAGGTCGTGTTCAACACCTCGATGACGGGCTACCAGGAGATCCTGACCGACCCGTCGTACTGCGGCCAACTCGTGGCGATGACGTATCCGGAGATCGGCAACGTCGGCGTGAACGACGAGGACGTCGAATCGCGACGCCCGTTCGTGCAGGGCTTCATCGTCAAGGAGTACTGGGAAACCCCCAGCAACTGGCGGGCGAAGCAGAGTCTCGGCGCCTACCTGCGCGACCACGGGATTCCCGGCATCCAAGGCATCGACACGCGCGCTCTGGTGCGGCACGTGCGCGAGCACGGCGCGCAGGAGGGGATCATCTCGACCGAGGACCTCGACCCGAAGAGCCTGGCGGCGAAGGCCGCCGCGCGTCCGGGCATGATCGGTCGCGACCTCGTGCGCGAGGTGACGTGCACCGAGCCCTACGATTGGGAGGAAGGTCTCTGGGACCTCGAAGCGGGCTACCGCAAGGCCAGCGGGTCACGCTACCGGGTGATCGCCTACGACTTCGGAATCAAGCACAACATCCTACGCAATCTCGCCCAGGCCGGGTGCCAGGTTCGGGTCGTCCCGGCAACGACGCCTGCCGCAGACGCGCTGGCCTGGAACCCCGACGGGATCTTCCTGTCGAACGGGCCCGGCGATCCCGACGTCGGCACCTACGCGACGACTGTCCGCGATCTCATCGGCAAGAAGCCGATCTTCGGCATCTGCCTCGGCCACCAGATCCTCGGACTCGCGCTCGGCGGCAAGACGTACAAGCTCAAGTTCGGCCACCACGGTGGCAATCAACCGGTCATGGACCTGACGACCCGCAAGGTCGAGATCACCTCGCAGAACCACGGCTTCGCCGTCGACGTCGATTCACTGCGCGAGGTGGCGAGATTGACCCACGTCAATCTCAACGACCGCACGGTCGAGGGCCTCGCGCACGCGGAGCTGCCGCTGTTCTCGGTGCAGTACCACCCCGAGGCGTCGCCCGGGCCGCGCGACGCGAGCTACCTGTTCGACCGATTCCTCGAGTACATGGACCGGTCCTGAGACAGGACTTGCGAGAGAGCACGACAACATGCCCAAGCGAACCGACATCTCCTCGATCCTGCTCATCGGCTCCGGTCCCATCGTGATCGGACAGGCCTGCGAGTTCGACTACTCCGGCACGCAGGCCTGCAAGGCCCTGCGGCAGGAGGGCTACCGGGTCATTCTGATCAACTCCAACCCGGCGACGATCATGACGGACCCGAGCTCGGCCGATCGCACGTACGTCGAGCCGATCAACGCCGACATGCTCGAAAAGATCATCGAGGCCGAGCGACCGGATGCGCTGCTGCCGACCATCGGTGGCCAGACGGGGCTCAACGTGGCGCTCGAGCTCGCCGAATCGGGGGTGCTCGAGCGCTACGGCGTCGAGCTGATCGGCGCCAAGGTCCCGGCGATCAAAAAGGCCGAGGACCGCGACCTCTTCAAGCAGGCGATGGAGAAGATCGGCATCGACCTGCCGCGCAGCGGCTACGCGCACTCGATGGACGAAGCCCGCGCGGTGCGCGCCGAAGTGGGTCTGCCGCTGATCATCCGTCCCTCGCGGACGCTCGGCGGCACCGGGGGCAGCCTCGCGTTCACCGAGGAAGAGTTCGAAGAGCTGTGCGCTGCGGGGCTCGACGCGTCACCGGTGCACGAAGTGCTCGTCGAAGAGTCGATCGCCGGTTGGAAGGAGTTCGAGCTCGAGGTGATGCGCGACACCCAGGACAACGTCGTCATCATCTGCTCGATCGAGAACTTCGACCCGCTCGGCGTGCATACGGGCGACTCGATCACGGTCGCGCCGGCGCAGACGCTCACGGACAAAGAGTACCAGATCATGCGCGACGCCTCGCTCGACATCATTCGCGAGATCGGCGTCGATACCGGAGGGTCGAACATTCAGTTCGCCGTGCATCCGGACACCGGGCGCCTCGTGGTCATCGAAATGAATCCGCGGGTGTCGCGCAGCTCGGCGCTGGCCAGTAAGGCCACCGGCTTCCCCATCGCCAAAATCGCGGCCAAGCTCGCCGTCGGCTACACGCTCGACGAGATCAGCAACGACATCACCCGCGAGACGCCGGCCTCGTTCGAGCCGACGATCGACTACGTGGTGACCAAGATCCCACGCTTCACGTTCGAGAAGTTCCCCGCAGCCATCGACGAGCTCGGCCCGCAGATGAAGTCCGTCGGCGAGGTCATGGCCATCGGCAGGACCTTCAAGGAGTCGCTGCAGAAGGCGATTCGGTCCCTGGAGATCGACTCGCACGGCTTCGATCGCAAGGGAATGGGACGCGAGGTCGAGGGCCGAGACGCCCTGGTCACAAAGCTCCGCAAGCCCAACAGCCGCCGCCTCTGGTTCGTCGGCCAGGCGTTCCGCGAAGGATTCACGACCGACGAGCTCTACGACATCACCCGCATCGATCGCTGGTTCCTCGACAACATTCGCCAGATCATCGAGTTCGAGGACGTCATTCGCAACGTCTCGGCGCAGTCTCGCGGCGCCGGAACGAAGCCACTTCCGCTACCCGTCGAGACGCTGCGCATCGCCAAGGAAATGGGCTTCTCGGACATCCGCATCGCCGAGATCACGGGACGCAGCGAAGAAGACATCCGCCAGGAGCGGCTCGGCGCCGGAATCCAACCGGTCTACAAGATCGTCGACACCTGCGGCGCCGAGTTTCAGGCGCATACGCCGTATCTCTATTCCTCGTACGACAGCGAGGACGAATCGGGCGTCACGGATCGAAAGAAGATCATGATTCTCGGCGGTGGTCCGAACCGTATCGGCCAGGGAATCGAGTTCGACTACTGCTGTGTCCACGCAGCCTTTGCGCTCAAGGACGACGGCTTCGAGACCATCATGGTCAACTGCAACCCGGAGACGGTGAGCACCGATTACGATACTTCGGACAAACTGTACTTCGAACCGCTGACCCGTGAAGACGTACTGAGCATCGTCGAACGCGAGCGCCCCGACGGCATCATCGTTCAGTTCGGTGGCCAAACGCCGCTCAAGCTCGCGGTGCCGCTGGAGCAGGCGGGGGCCAAGATCCTCGGTACGCCTCCCGATTCGATCGACCGGGCCGAAGACCGCGAACGCTTCTCGGCTCTCCTCGACAAGTTGGACCTCAAGCAGCCGCCGAGCGGGAGCGCCCGCGGTGTCGCCGATGCGGTGCGCATCGCCGAAGCCATCACCTATCCGGTGCTCGTGCGCCCGTCGTACGTGCTCGGCG
>CALJUJ010000660.1 GCA_937975525.1 uncultured bacterium | reverse complement strand
CAGATCGCCGAAACCCGACCGAATCCAGGTCAGCTCAAGCTCGAGCTCGGCCGCTTCGGACTGCAGATCGACGACTCCGCTCGACCGCGGGCAACGGTACGAGACGACGGCCCGGCGCAGCATCCACACGGCGTCGAGCTGGTGTTGCCGGAGGAAGTCTGGGTGAGTGCGCCCGTCGGGGGAGAGGCGGATGCAACACCGTTCGTGCTCTACGGTGCCGAGGATCGATTCGTCTTGCGCAGCGACCGCGATGCGGTCGACGTCCGTCTGATCGACCCACCAGCGTTCTACCGGCAGAGCACGCTCGCCGGAACGGCGATGCGATCGATCGGCACGGTGCACGGTTCGTTCGTCGCGATCACGTTCGGCGCCGGGTGCGGCTTTTCGTCCGCGGGCGGCCCGTGTCCGCTGTGCCGTAGCGAGCAGGGCTCGGCAGCGCGCCAATCGCTTCCCTCGGTGCCGGATGTCGTGGAGGTGATTCGTGCGGCCTTTGCGGAGGGAGCAGCGGAGTTCGTGTACTTCCGCCTATGCGGTGGTGCCGAGCCGGATGGTGGCATCGCATCGGTCGAGCGCCACATTCGAGCGGTGAAGAGCAATTTCGACACCGCCGTGGCCGTGCAGATGCATCCGCCGGCGGACCATCGTTGGATCGACGAGACGTACGCGATGGGGGTCGACGCCGTGAGCTACCCGCTGGAGGTCTTCGACGAAGAACACCTGCGTCGGCTGTGCCCGGGACGTGCCCGGCGGACAGGGCGTCGCGGCTATTTCGACGCGCTCAAGCATGCCGCAGGAATCTTCCCGAGTGGCACGGTTTGGAGCGAGTTGGTGATCGGCACCGAGCCCGCCGAGTCGACGCGGCGCGGCATCGATGCACTGGCGTCGCTGGGAGTTCTTCCGGTGCTGTCTTTGCCGGCGGAAGCACCGAGTTGGGATTCGCTGTCGCTGGACCTGGGCGAGATTCTGCCGCTGTACGCACACTTGTTCGAAGCGGTTCGCCAGGCCCGCATCAACATGGGCTGGATCCGCGACCTGAGCTTCGCGATCACACCGCTCGAGGCCCGATTCTTCGCAGGCGAGGACGCGCGCATCTCAGCGCTGGAGCAGTTCTACCGCTCGCGCTTGGGGCAGAGCACAGCACGCAGCCTGGCGCGACTGCGGCGTCGGCTGCGCGTGCGACGGGTGAGCGACTCGTTCGATTCGTCGCACTTGTGAGCCCGCTTACCGCGCTGAAGCAGATCGTCCGTTCATGTCTGGCAAGACCAAGTTCGTCGTCGACACCCGACCCTTGTGGGTGATCCTCCTGGCCCGGAGCCGCCCGTTTGCCGTGTTGCTGGTCGGCGTCGGAGTCTATTGGTGGGTCGCGACCACGTCAGCTCTGACGGGAATCGAGCCACGGGCGCAGGGCGCCCTGGCCGTGTTCGCACTGTGTGTCGTCTACTGGGTCTCGGGGGCACTGCCGCTGATGGTCACGAGCCTACTCGCCATCGTGCTGTTGCCCGCGACGGGGGTCGTCGAGGCTCACACCGCCTACGCCCTGTTCGGCAACGAGGTCGTGTTCTTCATCCTCGGCGCGTTCATTCTCGCCGCCTGCCTGATCAAGTCGAAGCTGAGCACGCGCATCGCGCTGGCGATGCTGGCACGGTTCGGCAGCACGCCGCGCCGGCTCCTGGTCAGCATCCTCTTGTTGAACGCCTCGATGTCGTTCTTCATGTCCGAACATGCCGTCGCAGCGATGAACTTTCCCATCGTCGTCGAGATCGCCACGGTCCTGAGACTCCATCCGCGTCGCAGTAGCTATGGAAAGGCTTTGTTCCTGGCGATGGCCTGGGGAACGACGATCGGCGGCGTAGCAACGTTCCTCGGCGGCGGCAGAGCACCTCTTGCCGTTGGCATCCTGCAGGAGGCCACCGGGGCGAGCTTCAGCTTCATCGAATGGACCATTGCGATCCTCCCGCTGGTCTTCGTGCTGCTCGCCGTCGCGTACGCGATCATCACCTGGTTCTTTCCGATCGACATCGAAGACGTGCGAGCCGCGGACGAAGCGCTGCGCGACCGGAGCCTCGCTTTGGGGCGCGTCAAGTTCCAGGAGAAGGCGATCGGGTCGGTCATGGCCGCTACCGTCCTCGCCTGGATCATCGGCGGCGAATCGGTGGGGCTCGCGAACATCGCCCTCGCCGCGGTGGTGGCGGTGTTCGCATTGCAGCTCGTCATCTGGAGCGAGATCGAAGGGTACGTGAATTGGGGGGTGATCCTGATGTACGGCGGCGCGATCTGCCTCGGCGCCGCGATGAATCAGTCGGGCGCGGCCGCCTGGCTCGCGGAGCACACGATCAGCCGCTGGGCCGGTGACGGCCAAACCGTCGTCATGCTGCTCTCGGCTTTGAGCATGTTGCTGACCGAAGCCATGAGCAACTCGGCCGTCGTGGCCTTCATGATGCCCGTCAGTCTCGGCATCGCCGCGCAGTTCGCCATGGACCCGCGAGTCATGGCCCTGTCGATCGCCGTGCCCGCAGGGCTCGCCTACACACTGCCAATCGGAACGCCGGCCAACGCCATCGCCTACTCGTCGGGCTACTTGAACATTCGCGACCTGATTCTGCCGGGAGGTTTGTTGATGATCGTCTCATGGGTGGCATTCATGGTTCTCGCGATCGTCTATTGGCCACTGCTCGGCATCAGCATCGCGGGGGCACCATGAAGCACGTACTGCTGGTGCTGCCGCCCGAAGCCGAAGAGACGAAGGCGGTCGACTTTGCCGTCGCCGAGGCGGCCAAGCGCGGCGAGAGCCTGGTCGCCATCGCCTTGCTCGACGCCGACATCGCCGCCCGGGTGTCGACGACTCTCGCGAACGTCGGCTTCGTAGGCGAGAAGGTCTGCGGCAACGTCGCCGATACGCTCGCCCGCGAGCAGCGCGTGCACGCAGAGCAGGCGCTGGAGAGGGTCGCCGCCGCGGCTCACGCCCAGAACGTGGCGTTCCACGGTCGGGTCGAGGAGGGTGAGCTCGACGAGGTGTGCGGCCGGATTGCCGTGGATTGCGAGATCGATCTCGTCGTCCTCGCCACCGAGCGACGCTCGCTCCTCGGCCGCTTCCTCGCCCGCTCGGCGGCCGTACGCCTGCCTTCGCTGGCGGGCTGCGAGGTGAAGCTGATAGAGGGTTGACCTTGCTCGGCACCGCCGGGCGAACTGCACCTGTGCATCACCAAAAGGAGAAGAACTGATGCCCGATCTCGTTCCCGTCCACGGCGGCCTCGAAGAGCCCGTATTTCGCACCGTTCCGATCTCGCGGCGCAATCAATTCATCCGTGAGGCTTCCGAATTCCCCAGCATCGAGGTGAGCAGCGGCGATCTCTCGACGGTCTATCGCATCGCCGACGGTACGCTCTCTCCCTTGACGGGCGGCATGGACGAGGAGACGTGGCACTACGTGCTCGACCACGACGCTTTGGACTACGGATTCCGCCACTACGCTTGGACAGCTCCGATCTCGTTCCCGGTCACCGACGACGAGGCGAAGAGCCTGCACGTCGGCCGCTCTGCCGCCCTCAAGCACCAGGGAGAGATCGTCGCCATCCTCCACGTCTCCAGCATCTTCGACTGGGACAAGGCCAAGCACGTCGAGCGCTTCTACGGGACCAGCCGCACGGATCATCCGGGTGCGCGCATCATCGTGCAGGACGAGAGGACCAAGTTGGTCGGTGGCGAGATCTGGGCATTGCCGCAGCACGTCGACCCCGAGTACTCGGAGTTCATCCTTTCGCCGCGGCAGACACGCACCCTCATCAAGGAACGCCGCTGGGATCGGGCCCTCGCCTTCCAAACCCGGAACCCACTGCATCGAGCCCACGAGTATGCTCTCGTGGCGGGCGTCGAGCGCCTCACTGCTGCCGGCCATTTCGCCGGGGTCGTGCTGAATCCGCTCGTCGGCGAGCTCAAGGGCGATGACGTCCCGGCACGCGTGCGCATGCGCTGCTACCGCACGCTGCACGAGCGCTCTCTGCTGGGCAAAGGCGACAAGAACGAGGCCCTGTGGCAGGGGCGCGGCTACGACCTGACGGAGGTGTTCGAGCTGGTTGGACTGGACATCAAGATGCTGTACGGCGGGCCCAAGGAAGCCGTGATGCACGCGATCTACCGGCAGAACCACGGCTTCAGCGACATCGTCATCGGCCGCAAGCACGCGGACGCGCCCTACGAGGACGGCAACCCGATCTGGGGCGACTTCGATGCACAGGAGATCTTCGAGAACCTGCGCGGCAACCTCCGGATCGAGCCCTGCAAGATCGGGTTCGCAGCTTTCTTCGAGAGCGTCCAGCGCGTCGACTTGATCGAGATGCACGCCGACGAGAAGCCGGTGTCGATCTCGGGCTCCAAGATCCGTCAGCTGTTGAACGACGGCGAGCAGCCGGACGAGCGCATCCTGCGCCCCGAGATCGCCGACATTCTCATCGAGTACTATCGCCAGAAGGCATAAAGCCGGGAGCCGGGGGAGTCGGTCGCGCGATCTCGGCGCCCGCTCCTCCGGCGAACGGTCGGCGCAAGCATCGCCGGACGCGGCGGGTTCAGGCTTGGGGCTGAACTTCGAGCGACAGCCCGAATACGTCGACCAGCAGGAACTGCAGCAACAGGAGCGATACGAGTAGCGTAGACATCGCCGCCAGCGAGATACCGGCCAGGAGAGCTACCGAGAGCACGGCAGCCAGGGCGAAAAAGGGCTGCACGAGCGCCGGAACACGGGTGATCGGCAACCAAAGGCCGTAGCTGCGGCGCAGGCGCTGGACGCCGTCGGCCGCCATTTCGAGAAAACGAAGCAATTCGGGGTTCATTGCGGCAGCGGGCTAGCGCCGATCGTCAGAATCAAGACGCCATCGGGATGCCGGTGTCCGCCGACGAGGAAGGTTCCCCGATGGCGGAGTGCCAGCAACGTGTCGACGATCGGCTTCGAGTTCTCGATCACGACGACCTTCATGAAGATTCGTTCGTCCTTGTATTCACGAGGTATGACGAGGACGTAGGGGCCCCCGGGAACATGGAAGCCGGCGTTGCCGCCCCACGGAACACGTTGGCTCTGCTGCTTCACCAGACGGTACGAAGAGTAGGAAAAGAGATTGTCGAATTGACGTCGCAGGGCCGTGAGCCGGTGATCGAAGTCGTTCCCCTGGTTGCTGGCGATGACTGCGCCGACGCTGACCTCGACGGCTGCGGCATGGTCTTCCTCTTCGGCGGCGAGGATGGTCGGCACGAAGGCGACGAGGAGCCACACGATCGCGGCAGCCGGCACGGGGCGCCTCATGGCTCGACCCCCAAGGCCTCGTCGCCGATCCACAACAGCATGGTTTGTGTGTTCGGATCGCTCACCAGAGCCACCGACTCGAAGACCGTATCGAGGCGTTCGAGGGAGTTGGCGTAGTCCGTCGCAGCAATCCGATCGAGCTCAGGAGCACCGGACGGTTCCACTTGTGCGAACATGAGCCACGCGCCGAAGGCGGCGACGGCGGCCAAGGCTCCGGCCGGCAGGGCGACCGGTAGCTCGAGCGGCGCCAGACCCTCCCATTGCGCGCGCAAGCGTTGCCACAGCGACGGCGGCTGCCGGGACAGGCGACGCTCTACGGCCGGCCAGAGTGAATCCAGATCGACTTCGGCAAGGGTCGCTTCGACGCCGCTCTGGAAGTGCGCCTGGATCGTCTCCAGTTCGCGCAACTCCGACTCGCACTCGACGCAACGCGCCGTGTGGAGCGCGACGTCGCGCATGCGGCGGGCGTCGAGCTCTCCGTCGAAGAACAGGGGCAGGAGGCTGTCGACGTCGCGACACTTCATCGGTGCTTCCGATCGGTCGCGCGCTGGGGGAAGAGGGTCGGACGGACGAGGGGCGAAGTGGGCATGCAGCGGGTCAAATCAGGTCTTTCAGCTTGCTCTGCAGCTTCTTGCGTGCGTAGTGCAGGCGGCTCATGACGGTGCCCTTGGAGCAGCGCATGACGCGGCTGATTTCCTCGTAGGAGAGGCCTTCCACTTCGCGCAGGACTATGACGGCTTTGTGATCGGGGGTCAACTCGTCTATCGCCGCTCGCAAGCGCTCGCTGATCTCGGTCGACCGGGCTCGGTCGAAGGGCCCGCTCGGCGACTCGTCGCGGATGCTCTCCTCGGCCGGCTCCTCGCGTTCGAGGTTGCGAACGCGATCCTCGAGCGCGACCGTTGGCTTGCGCTTCTGCCGCCGACGGAGGTCGATCGCTCGATTGACGACGATTCGGTACAGCCATGTGTAGAAACTCGATTCACCCTTGAAGTGCTGGATGTTCTCGAAAGCCTTGACGAAAGCGTCCTGGGTAATCTCCATCGCGTCGTCCGGGTTGCGCACCATTCCGAGCGCGACGGCCATGACTTTCCGTTGATACCTCCCGACGAGTTCTTCAAACGCTTCTCGGTCACCGAGACGACAGAGCCGCAGTAGCTCACGGTCAGTCCGCTCCACGATGACATCCCATAGACGACGGTGATTGCCGGGTATTCACGGCGGTCAATGAACCTCGGACCAATTCGCGCCGTGGCGAACGTCGACCTGCAGCGGTACGCGGAGATCGTAGGCCCCTTCCATCTCCTCGCGCACGAGCGCGACCAGCGCATCGACCTCCGCGTCGGGCACTTCGAAGAGCAGCTCGTCGTGCACCTGGAGGATCATCTGGGCGCCGGATCCCTCGGCGCGCAGTCGGCCGTCGATCGCCACCATCGCCACCTTGATCAGGTCCGCGGCCGATCCCTGGATGGGCGTGTTCGTCGCCGTCCGTTCGGCCGCCTGCACCGCAACTCGATCCTTCCCGCCCAGTTCGGGAAGTGAGCGGCGACGGCCGAACAACGTCGTCACGAATCCACACTCTCGTGCCGTCGCGAGCACACCGTCCATGTAAGACTTTACCCCCGCGTATCGATCGAAGTACTGCTCGATGTAGGCCTGCGCCTGGCGCAACGGGATGGACAGCTCGCGCGCGAGACGCTGCGGCCCCATCCCGTAGATGATCCCGAAGTTGATCACTTTCGCCGCGCGGCGCATCTCGGAGGTGACGGCTCCCGGCAGCACGTCGAAGACCTCCGCCGCGGTGCGCGCGTGGACGTCCTGATCGCGC
>CALJUJ010000659.1 GCA_937975525.1 uncultured bacterium | reverse complement strand
CGCGAAGGAATCTGAATGCATGCATTTCGCCCACCACCCCAACGAGCTCCCGCAGATCCGGAGACGGTCGCAACTGGGAGGTTTTCTTCCCGGTCGACTGCCTCCCACCGGTCCCCTTTCCGACCAGGCCCGCATCAGCCAACGCTGAAAACTCGTCCTTGCTTGCGCGCGGGCCTGATGGCGACGGGAGCGTCTCCAGGCGAGAAAACAGTTCCTGGTAGGTGTCTCTGCCGACCTCGAATAAGGCTCCGCCAACATTCAGCGTTCGGTTTCTTCGGCCAGCGTCTTCCTGTGCCTTGAGCCGCCGCTTCTGGTGAGCCTCAACCGCATCGGGCGCGATTCCGAGCCGCTCTCTGATCTCTTCGGGCGTCACACAGCCGCGACACGCGGATACGAACTCAGGGCAGTCGATCTTCTGTAACGCGCGCTGGAGGACTTCAGAATCCGGCCAATCTCGCAAGTACGCTGCAGGGTCCAGCTCGCCTGACGTTTCGCCTCGCTCGACCGGAGGAACACCGCGGAGTTCGTTCCACGCGTGAAGGAGATCCAAGATACGTTCGAGCATCTTGGCAAGCGCGGCGCTGTTCTGGCTCGCCGTCTCGAACGGATCGGGCTCGACGGGTATTCCGAACGTGTCGAAAGCAGTTTCTAGTTCCTCGATGGATCGTACACCTTCGAGAACGGCGATTCGGTTCTCTCCTCCCAAGATCTCGCGGTAGCACTCCCGAAGGGCGGCAACTGCCGCTTCCAGTGGCACCTCCCACCAGTTCTCTTCCCATTCGGGAGGCATAACGAACTGCCGAGCAACGGATTCGATTCGAAGGAAGAATTCCGGCTCCTTGGTGTCGATGGCGACCTTGCGTGCAAGGGCGCGCAGGAACGGAGTGATCTCCTCGAGATGAGTAGATAATTGTTCGTTCGCCTGAAGATTCTTCACGGTAGCGTAACGATCGCCCAGGGCTGCAAGTGCGGCGTTCCACTCGGGTAGTTGGATAAGGTCACCGAGTGCACGCCATGAGGCTTCGCCCATTGCCCGGTCATCTCGACTTGCTCGGGCAGCAGCGAGGAGCTCATTGGCGGGCCATTCTGTGACGTTCTCGCTCAGCCACCTTTTCAGGTGATCCGTATCCGCCGCAGCCGTCTCAATCCCCACTTCTGGCACTCCCAAGACCTTCAGGAGCGGACGGACTCGGTCTACCACCAGGCTCGTCTCTCCAGCCCATCGCTGGCGGACATCCGCAAATGCTTGCGCGTCGATCTCGGCCTGCTCAAGGGCCGACTCGATTTGTTCTGGCGTGGGCGTATCGTGCCCCGAAAGCTTTCCAAGCACGAGACGAAGGTCCTTTAGTAGATCTTGCCGATCAACCATCGCCTGTGCAGCCGCTGCCAGGCTCTCGTACGACGATCCGATTGCCCGCCGCACCGCAAGCACGTTGTCGCTCAGCCACTGCGCCTCAGGCTCGCTATGGGCGACCGGTAGATCGCCATCGAAGAGCTGAAGAACTATGGACTCGCACTCGACGATGCATGCTCCTCGAAGCCGGTTGGCCGCTTGCTGCCACGGTTGCGTGGTCGTGCCTGCCGGGCGTGCACCACCGTATGCTACCACCGTAAGCAATACGGGTGGGAGCCACGCGAATCGACTGTCGGTCAGCAGCGGCAGGTCACTCGGCGCATCTGTCCAGCGCGTGCCATCCAGAACGACGCGTTCGTCTAAATCTGATGCTCGTTTTACGGGAGTTACCTCCGAAAGCTTGCTTGCGAAGCGAGTTGCCGGTTCTGTCTCCATCGCAAGTACCGGCTTTCCGTGTGCCTGCAGCGATCGGGCGAGATCCTTCCGGTCGGGTAGGTATACGTCAGCTAGCCCTTCGACGTCCCTGACAGAGAAGGATCGACGTCCGGTGAGAACCAAGAACTTGGAGGGAAAGCCTGCATTTGGGTCGAGATGCTGCCACGCGTGTCGAACTTGGCCGAGAAACACATCGAAGCGCCGCGCGGGTACTCGCTTTTCCAGCCATGCCGAAGCGAGCGCATCCAGCAGTTCAGGGCCGCTCTGCTCATCCTCGATGGGGTAGGAGTTGAGGCCCAGCGCAAGGAGTTTCTCCTTGAGAAAGGGATTCGCAGTCAGTTGGTGGGCAAGTTGGAGCGACAGGGGGGCGATGTGCGCATAGCGTTCCGTCTGGCCATGGAGCAGCGATTCGGAGACGAACCAACGACGCGAAATCGGGACCGGGGCTGCGTTCCGATCGCTGAGCCAGGTCTCCGTCGACAGCCAGTGGCTCACGGGTGAGGTCAGTCGAGTCGACCACGCATTGCCGTCGATCTTGGTCAGGGTGACATTCTCCCAACCGCTCCGCCAATGCGGAAGGGAGCAAAGAACGAGTTGACAGAAGGCACTCTGTGCGTTTGCGCTCAAGTGTTGGAAATGATCAATGCCGGGTAGAATCTCGACACCCGTGAGCTTGTACTCGCACCACCCAGTGTAGGGCGTACGCACGTTTGCGGTCACCTCCCTCCACCGCCTCCAATTGACCTCGGAAACGCCTTCCGGGCCAGTATTGGGCAGTTGAAACTCCCCGCGGCCATGGGCGCGAAACTGTAGATCGGCAGATGATTGCAGCCGCAATCCATCGACGACTCCCGCCCTCTCGAACAACGCCCCGAGGTCCTTTGCCGGACCTGCCCAGCGTGAATCGTTCGGGGGCAGAAGGGCCGATGCGTGGATTCGGCTAGCGACGTCTTCCGGCAAGTCCTTGATCAGCGCCCAAAGATCCTCCCCGTGCTTTCCTTCCCAACCCGGGCCAAACGAGGCGTCCCTCATCGCGTACCATCCGCCGTGACACGGAGCCGG
>CALJUJ010000658.1 GCA_937975525.1 uncultured bacterium | reverse complement strand
TCTCCACGGTAGGAGCCTCTACCACCTCAAGCCCGTGATCTACATGGGTTTCTACAGCACCCGTCTACGACGGTGACGATGACGTCGTGTGCCAGCGCCGCGTAGGCGCCCACGCCGAAGCGCAGCTCGAAGCGAAACCAAATGTAGACGCCCATCATCAAGGTCGCGAACAACACGGCCAGGATCGCCTGGTTGCGCAACGACGCGCCGACGCGTGGCCCGACGATCTCCACACGTTGGATCTCGAAGGACTCGTCGCCGAACTTGTCGCGCATCGCCTGCGTCACCGCCTTGCTCGTCTCACCCATGTCTTCACTAGCGAGCGGTAGACGGATCAGGAACTCCGAGCCGGGGGAGCTCGTCGCGCTGCCGAAGTCGTCGGTGAAGTCCTGGATCTCCGCGCCCTGCATGCCGAGCGGCACGAGGGCGTCGCGTACCTCGCTCATCCCGTGCTTCTCGGCGAAGGCGAGCTGGACGACGGTACCGCCGGTGAAGTCGATTCCGTAGTTCGGGCCGCGCACCGCGAGCACGGCCAGGGACAGCGCGATCAGTAGGCAGGAGAGGGCGATCGCTACGGTCCGGCGGCCGACGAAGTCGAAATTGGTTCCCGGTTTGATCAGTTCCATCGCTTCAAATGCTCACGGTCTGCACGCGCCGCGTGCTCAGGAGGTAGTCGTAGACGGTGCGGGTGCCGACCACGGCGGTGAACACCGTGCTGATGATGCCGACGCACAGGGTCACGGCGAAGCCTTTGACGGGCCCTGATCCGAACTGGAAAAGAATGATCCCGGCCAGGAAGGTCGTGATGTTGGAGTCGAGAATGGCCGGCAATGCCCGTTCGTAGCCGGCCTCGATCGCCGCACGAGCGGTCTTGCCGACCCGCAACTCCTCGCGGATGCGTTCGTTGATCAGCACGTTGGCATCGACGGCCATGCCGACGGTGAGGACGATGCCGGCGATCCCCGGGAGGGTGAGCGTCGCCTGAAACAGCGCCAGCGCCGAAAGCAGCAGAACCACGTTGAGTACCACGGCGAGGTCGGCGAGCAGGCCGGCCCAGCGGTAGTAGAAGATCATGAAGACGATCACCAGAACGCCACCGACGATGAACGACAGCACGCCGGCGTCGATCGAATCCTGTCCGAGCGACGGGCCGACGGTGCGCTCCTCGGCGATGAATACCGGCGCCGGCAGCGCGCCGGCACGCAGGACGATTGCCAGATCGCGGGCCTCCTGGAGCTCGAAATCGCCCTGGATCACGGCTCGTCCGCCCGGGATGCGGTCGCGGATCACCGGTGCCGAGTAGACCGTGTCGTCGAGCACGATGGCCATGCGGCGGTTCACGTTGGCGGCCGTGACCTCCTCGAAAATCTCGGCTCCCTGGGCGTTCAGCTCGAACTCCACGAACGGCGGATCGAGAGCCGTCTGCCCCGGACGGGGCTGGGCGTTGATGATCGTATCGCCGGTCAAGAGAGTCTTCGACTCGACCACGTACTTGAGCGGCGTGCGCTCGAGGAGCCGCGTGGTGGGGTTCACCTTCACGTCCACGCCCTCGAGGATCTCCCAGTCGTCGGGTAGATTGGCTTCGCCGGACAGATAGCGCTCGGGGTCCTGGGCGTCGTCGGGCAGCAGCTTGAGCTCGAGCACGGCGGTCCGACCGATCAGATCCTTCGCACGCTCGGGATCCTGGATGCCCGGAAGCTGGATGAGGATGCCTTCGCGGCCCTCGCGCTGGATGGTCGGCTCGGTGACGCCCAGGTAGTCGATGCGGTTCCGAATCGTCTCCAAGGCCTGATCGACCGTGAGGTCACGCAGGGCGTCGCGTTCGATCGGCGTGAAAGCCAGCTCGAACACCGCGCTGCCGTCGCTCTCGGAGCGATCCACCTCGAGATTGGGAAAGCGCTCCTCGATCACGTTCAGCAGCGAGTCACCCTGCTCGGCGGAGGTCGTCACCCGAATGACTCCCTCGGAGCGCCCGACCTTGGCGCTCAGTCCGTCCTCTTCGTCGATGGCGCGCTCCACGTACTCGGCGTTGCGGTCGAGCGCGTTCTCGATCGCCTCGTCGACGCCGACGTTCAGGATCATGTGGGTCCCGCCCTGAAGGTCGAGGCCGAGGTTGACGCGACGCACCGGCAGGTAGTCCTGCCAGAACTGCGGCAGCGTCGATGCGAACGTCGGGATCAGCACGAACACGCTGCCGACGATCAACACCACCAGGGTGATGATCCGAAGTCTCAGGTTCTCGTAGGTCACTTCGCCTTTTCCTTTTCCTTGGCTTTGTCGCCGTTCACCTTGCCGACGACCGAGGCGATCTGCGGCCGGTCGACGCGGATCCGAACGTTGTTGGCGATTTCGATCTCGACGACGGAATCGCCGAGCGCGACGATCTTGCCGTGGATTCCGCCGGACGTCACCACGGCGTCATTGCGCTTGAGGTTCGCCAGCATCTCCTGGTGCTGCTTGGCCCGTGTCTGCTGCGGTCGGATCAAAATGAAGTAGAAGACCGCGAAAATCAGGACGAGCGGGAGCATTTGCAAGGCGAACGATGGGGCGTCGCCGGCACCCGCCTGGGCCCAGGCCGGATTGATCATGGTTCGGATCCCTCTTCGAGTTTGCTGAGGCGCGATCTCGACCAGGCGGAGAATCGGCCGTCCTCGATCGCCGCGCGCATCTGTTTCATCAGGTCGAGGTAGAAATGCAGGTTGTGCAAGCTCGCCAGCTGCGGGCCGAGCATCTCGCGGGTGGTGGCGAGATGGCGCAGGTAGGCGAGCGAGAAGTGGCGGCAGGTATAGCAGCCGCACTCGGGGTCGGGAGGCCGGTCGGCCTCGGCGTGTCGTGCGAGCCGCAGGTTCAACCGCCCCTGCGACGTGAACAGCATGCCGTTGCGGCCGTTGCGTGTCGGCAACACGCAGTCAAACATGTCGTATCCCATTCCCACGAAACGAATCAGGTCTTCCGGAAGCCCGACGCCCATGAGGTAGCGCGGTCGGTCGAGCGGCAGCGGCTCGATGCTTTCGCGTGCCAGCTCGATCATGACGGAACGCTCTTCCCCTACGCTCAGGCCGCCCACCGCATATCCTGGAAAGTCGAGGTCGACAAGGGCGGCGGCATGGGAGGCACGGATGTCCGCGTACATTCCGCCCTGGACGATGCCGAATAGCAGCTGCTCCGACGGCCGCTCCACCTCGGTGCAGCGGGCGGCCCAGTCGAGCGAGCGCCAGGCGGCCCGGTCGGCGACCGCCCGCGGGGCATCGGCGGCGACACACTCGTCGAGGACCATGGCGATGTCGACGCCGAGCTTTCCCTGGATGTCGACGACTTCCTCGGGGGTGAACATCAGCTTCGCGCCGTCGAGATGCGAGCGAAACTCGACGCCGTCGTCGGTGACCTTGCGCAGCGAAGCCAGGCTGAACACC
>CALJUJ010000657.1 GCA_937975525.1 uncultured bacterium | reverse complement strand
GAGCGCTTCGTCGAAGCCATCGACATCGGCGGTCCGTATTCCGGGCCGGCGATCTTGGCTGCGGCGCGCGGTTACGCGCAGGCGGGGGAAGCGGAGACCGCCGCCGACCTGTTTCGGCGCTTCCTCGACGAATTTCCGGACAGTCCGGAGCGCAGCTCGGTCGAGAACGAGCTTTCGGCCCTTTGAGGCGCGACCGTGGTAGTAGGTAGGGCCGAACGGCGGCCCGCTGATGCACGGCGGCCCAAATACGTCATAATATATCTTATCGGACGTTCCGGACCGGCCGTGCACGAGCGCAGGCCCCGCGATCACGACGCCAGCTTCTCCCGCAGAATCTCGTTCACCCGCTGAGGATTCGCCTTTCCTTGCGTCGCCTTCATCACCTGGCCGACGAAATACCCGAACATCTTCTCTTTGCCGGCGCGAAACTCCGCCACCTTGTCCGCGTCACGCGCCAACACGGCCTCCACCGCCGCCACCACGGGCCCGTCGTCGGAAATCTGCTCGAGCCCTTCCTCGCGCACGATCTCCGCCGCACCCTTGCCACTGTCCACCATCGCCGTGAAGACCTGCTTGGCGATCTTGCCGCTGATCGTTCCGTCGTCGATCAGACGCACCAGCTCCGCCAGCGCTTCGGCGGCCACCGGCCATGCCTCGATCACCAGGTGCGCATCCAGCTTGCGCTCGTTGACCACACGCAGCACGTCGCCCATCACCCAGTTGCCGACCGCCTTGGCATTGGCGTGCACGGCAACCGCCGATTCGAAGTAGTCCGCGAGGTCACGGCGCATCGTCAACACCTCGGCATCATATGCCGACAAACCCAACTCGCTCTCGAACCGCTGCCGACGCTCATCCGGCAGTTCGGGCAGCTCGGCCCGAACCCTCTCTACCCAGGCGTCGTCGACGCTCAGCGGCAACAGATCGGGCTCCGGGAAGTACCGATAATCGTGAGCACTTTCCTTGCTTCTCATCGATCGCGTCTCGCTGCGATCAGGGTCCCAAAGGCGCGTTTCCTGAACCAACGAGCCACCGTCCTCGAGAACCTCCGTCTGGCGCGCGATCTCGTGCTCGACCGCGCGCTCGACAGCGCGAAAAGAGTTCATGTTCTTGATCTCGACCTTGGTGCCGAGCTCGGTGCTGCCGCGCGGACGAATCGAGACGTTCGCGTCGCAACGAAAGCTGCCTTCCTCCATGTTCCCGTCGCAGATCTGCAAGAACTGAAGTATCGCTCGAAGTTTACGAAGATAAGCTCCTGCTTCTGCAGGGGAATTCATCTCCGGCTCGCTGACGATCTCGAGCAATGGGACGCCGCAGCGGTTGTAGTCCACCAGGCTCGAGTCGCCGTGGGCGTCGTGGATGTTCTTGCCGGTGTCCTCCTCCATGTGAATGCGCGTCAACGCCACCCGCTTGCGCCCCGCCTCGGTCTCGATGTCGACCGCCCCTCCGAGACAGATTGGCAGCTCGTACTGGCTGATCTGGTAGCCTTTGGGCAGGTCCGGGTAGAAGTAGTTCTTGCGCGCCCACCGGCTGCGCGGCTGCACCGCACAACCCAGCGCGAGGCCGGCGCGAATCGCGAACTCCACGGCCCGCCGGTTGAGCACCGGCAACGCCCCCGGCAACGCCAGGCAGACGGGACAAGTGTTCTCGTTGGCCGGGGCACCGAAAGCCGCCGAGCAGCCACAAAAGACCTTCGACTCGGTCAGCAACTCGGCGTGCACCTCGAGCCCGATCACCGCTTCGTAGCTCACCGTTCGTCCTCCACCCAGCGGCCACGCCACGGACTCAATTGCTCGTAGGCGTGCGCCACCTGCAACACGCGCTCCTCCGCAAACGGTTTACCGATCACCTGTAGGCCGATCGGCAGGCCGGCTTCGTCGTACCCACACGGAATCGAAATGGCCGGCAGACCAGCCAAATTGACCGCGATCGTGAAGACGTCGGTCAGGTACATTTGCAACGGATCGTCCGTTTTCTCGCCGAGCCGGAACGCCGTCGTCGGAGAAATCGGCGTGACGATCACGTCGACGTCGGCGAAGGCACGCTCGAAGTCGCGCCGAATCAGCGTCCGTACCTGTTGCGCCTTCAGGTAGTACGCATCGTAGTAGCCTGCCGACAACGCATACGTACCGAGCATGATGCGGCGCTTGACCTCGCTGCCAAAGCCGGCCTCGCGGGTCTCTCGGTACATGTCGAGCAGACCGCCGCCCGCTTCGCGGCGCAGCCCGTACTTGACTCCGTCGTAGCGCGCCAGGTTGGAGCTCGCCTCGGCGGTGGCGATCAAATAGTACGTCGCCATCGCATGCTCCGTGTGCGGCAGCGCGAGATCGACGCGCTTGCAGCCCTCCCCCACCATCGCCTCGATCGCCGCTGCCACCGCATCGGCGACCGCCGGCTGCATGCCTTCCACGAAGTATTCCGCCGGAATCCCGATCCGCGTTCCCGCCAGCGACGCACCCAAGCTCGACACGTAGTCCGGCACGGGCTCGGGCACCGACGTCGAGTCGCGCGGATCGTGTCCGGCGATGGCGTGCAGCACGTGGGCACAGTCGCGAACGCTGCGGCCCAAGGGCCCGACCTGGTCGAGCGACGACGCGTAGGCGATGATCCCGTAGCGGCTGACCCGCCCGTACGATGGCTTCATGCCGACGACGCCGCAGTGAGCGGCCGGCTGGCGAATCGATCCGCCGGTGTCGGTGCCGAGACTGATCGGGCACTCGCCGGCTGCCACCGCCGCCGCCGACCCGCCCGAAGACCCGCCCGGGGTCCGCTCCGGATCCCACGGGTTGCGGGTCGTCTGCAGCCCCGAGTTCTCCGTCGACGAGCCCATCGCGAATTCGTCGCAGTTCAGCTTACCGAGCAGCACCGCACCGGCAGCCGCAAGGCGCTGCGTGACGGTTGCGTCGTACGGACCGACGAAACCTTCGAGGATGCGCGATGCCGCGGTCGTACGCACGCCTCTGGTCAGGATGACGTCCTTGAGAGCGATCGGCACCCCGAGGAGCGGTCCGTCCTCGCCGCTGGCGCGGCGCTGGTCGGCCGCCCGGGCGTCGTCGAGGGCACGCTCGTGGCAAACGGTGAGGAAGGCGCCGATCTTCGGGTCGCGTGCGGCGATCTGGTCCAGATACGCCTGGGTCAGCTCGACCGAGCTGATCGCGCGCTCGCGGAGGCGATCGCAGGCTTCGGCGACGGAGAGGGAGAGTAAAGGCGACATCGCAGTGCTCGCTACTCGATGATCTTGGGCACCCGGAAGTGGGTGCCGTCGACGGCCGGCGCGTTCTCGAGCAGCGCTGCTTCGGCCGGAGGGTTTGTCACCCGGTCGTCCCGGTACGCGTCGGCGACGTCCACCACGTGGGCCGTCGGCTCAACGCCGCTCGTGTCGACGCGCTCCAGCTTCTCGAACGCCTGCAGGATCTCGCCGAGTTGCTCGGCGAACATCGCTTCCTCGCCTTCGGTCAGCGCCAGACGCGCGAGCAAGGCGATGTGTCGGACTCGGTCCACGGACAAGGCCATCGGGGCCGATTAACACAGGCCGCCGGCCGGCTTCAACGAACCCTCGACCGGGGGTCGTGTCTCAGCCTGATTCGCAACCGGCCAGGACAGGGACAGTCCCCTGGGCAACCTTCCGCGACGCCGTCGCCCGAGCGACGTTCGCCGGTGTGGGCTATCGCCAGGTATGGAGCCGACCTACTCTGGGCGCGATGCCAGCGGAGCGGCAACCTCTCGGGGATCGCGGCGAACGTGTCGCGGAAGCGCACCTGCGCAAGCTCGG
>CALJUJ010000656.1 GCA_937975525.1 uncultured bacterium | reverse complement strand
GGCCGAGCCGACGCGGGCATGGGAGGACCAGGATTGACGCGGAGTGGCCCGGATTCCTCACCGGCAACTCGGCGGTCGCGCGGCACGACGCTGGCTAGGGGACGCGGCTCGATCCTTCGGCGCCCGCGGCAGCGGCAGGGGCGCGTCCGTAGTCCCACGGCGCCCGTGCCGCGAGCTCGGCGAGGTCGACCTCGCCCTCGTCGAGAAGCCCATTGGCGGCATCGTAGATGCGCCAGTGCAGTGACGAGCCAAGCAGGGGTTGCGACTCGACGGTGATCACGCGCAGCTCCCCCGGGGCGAAGCCGCAGCGCTCCTGCACGGCGCGCAGCAGCTCCTCGTTGCACAGATGCCCGTCGCCGAAGTTCCACCCCAGCACCGAGGCGGCGACGTTCTCGCCGTCGACGTAGACGTACTCGGCGAACGGCCTGTCGCTGATCGCCTGGGGAAAGAGGCGCCCCAGCGCCCGCCCCTGCAGGTGCAGCGACCGAAACGCCATACCGCGGCTGTCCATGCTCGCGGCTTCGTCGGGGGCATACTGTTGGAGTTGCTCGCGCAGCAGCGGCGCCACGCGGGCGATGCGGTCGAGCTTGCGGTAGCTGTGGTCACGAAACAACCAGGCGTTCCAAGGCCAGTTGCCGGCGTAGTAGCGCATCGCCAAGAGAAACGAGACGCGGTGCGGCCACGGATTGCCGACCAGTGGGAGCACGACAAGGATCACCGCGAGGTAGAGCGCGAGAGGGGTCGAGCCGACCTCGACGAGTCGGACGTCGGGGTGGCCGACGAAGAGATGGAACGCAGCGAACAGGCTGAGGAGGTTCCACTCGAAGACGGCTCCCGCCGGCATGTTGCTGAGGATGAAGCCGTGCAGCATCACGACCTGGGCGATGCCCAGGATCATCAACGGCCCGGGCTCGGTGACGAACAGCAGCGTCAGCGGCGCCCCCAACTCGAGTGCCGTGCCGGCGTGGGCCATCAACTTGCCGAGCAGCGACGGGGTCAGGTCGCGCGGGTAGTCGACGAACATCCGGCGCCGCAGGCTCGGACTGCGCAGCAGCGGATTGTTCACGGTCATCACCGGGATCACGTAGCCGAAGGCGACCGTCAGCTTGGAGACGCCGGCCCAGAACCAGATCGCCAGCTGCACCGCCTTGGCGCCGGCGATCCAGTTCCCCGCCAGCAGGAAGACGACGATCATCGTGAAGTGGTGCTCGAAGCGGGCCGCGAGGAAGACCGTCTTGTCGCCGAGCCCGCACAGCGGCAGGAGCACGACCACCGGCAGCAGCTCCGCCGTGCCGATCTGCTCGGCGACGAGGGCGCGCACCAGCGCGGCGACGAAGCCAGCGTACAGGGCGACGTCGAGCCAGGTGCGGCGCGTGCCCCCGAACAGGGGCAGCCCCGGGAACGGAGGCAGCTTGATCGTTCCCGGGCGAAGGAAGTGCAGAAACGCGGTGAACGGCGGGACGATGCGAAACCCGAGAGGCCCGCTCATGCAGCCGAAGCCGAGCACCTCGACGAGGCAGGCCCACAGAAACGCCTTCTGGAAGGCCACCTCGTGCAACCACCACGAGCCGAGGTCGAAGGGATTTCCGAGTCCCGGTGTAAAGCTGCAGAAGAAGGCCCAGCCGAGGACGAACAAAACGAGCTTCACGGCATGAAAGGCGTAGGCCACCCAGGGCAGGCCGATGCCGCGCAGCACGTAGTCCTCACAGCCGGCACGGACGAGACGTGCGAACTGCGCCGCCGAAGAACCTTCGGCCGCCACCTCCTTCTCGTCTGCCACCGGTGCGTCCCCCATCTCGCTCTCACGACCTCGGGCGCGATCTAGCGAGGTTGACGCGGTGCTGTCCAGCCGCAGCGCCGCCGGGTGCTCGGGCGCGCTCGATCACCCGGGAAGGCGCACGCAAAGCTGGCGTGACGTCACCACCTACGCCGGGCGCCGGCGCGGGCTCGGCGACGCGGTCGCCCGCGGGTCGCCCGGCAAGTAGGCACCCGGGACCGTGCGATAGGCGGCGGAGGTGCGCGGTCCGGGAATCCCATCGACGCGCACGTAGACGGCGGGAAACGTATCGAGCCACGCCTGCAACTCCTCGGCGCGGCGGGCGAGGTCGGCATGGCGCGGTCGTGTCCGAGCGTAGCGGGAGACCAACGGTTCCGCCGCGAACGTGACCCCCGTGGCAAAGGCGATTTCGCCGCGCTCGGCGAGCCGGCGCA